>DYSO01000081.1:0-7502 GCA_020718225.1 Draconibacterium orientale
TAAGAAATTTCACGACGCCGGCGACGGGATCTGTCAGCAATTGATGTCCTATTATGCAAAACCGAAAATGATCATCGTTTGCAGCGACAGCCATACGAGCACTGCCGGGGCATTCAATGCTTTTGCAGCCGGGATTGACCGTACCGAAACTGCCGGTTTATGGAAACAGGGGGAAACCTGGTTCCGGGTCCCGGAGTCGGTAAAAATTACCCTGACCGGCCATCTGCAACCCGGAGTATTCGCTAAAGACCTCGCCCTCTGGATCATCGGCATGATCGGTTCCAGTGGCGCCGATTATATGTCCATCGAATATCACGGGGAAGGGGTCAGGACACTCTCTGTTTCCGACCGGATGGTACTTTCAAACCTGGCCTCCGAAATGGGGGCAAAAAATGCCGTTTTCCCCGCTGATGAAGTACTTCATGCATTTCTTGGGAGTAAAACCGAAGGTCTTTGGGCCGATGAAGAGGCCTTTTACCAACAGGAAATTCACATCCATCTGAACGACCTTTTCCCCGTTGTGGCAGCCCCTCATCACGTTGACAATGTGAAAGCGGTATCGGAAGTGGCGGGAATAAAAATCCAACAGGCACTCATTGGCACCTGTACCAATGGCCGTATCGAAGATCTGCGGGAAGCAGCCCTCATGCTTAAAGGAAAAAAAACTCCCAAATACATGCAGTTACAAATCATTCCTGCATCCAAACAAATTTACATGCAAGCCATGAAAGAGGGCCTGATCGAAATCTTTATGGAAGCCGGCGCCAATGTCCTTTCCTCTTCCTGCGGCCCCTGCCTCGGTACCGGACAGGGAATTCCGGCCGACAATGTCAATGTTATTTCTACCGCGAACCGGAATTTCAAAGGGCGTATGGGCAACAATACCTCCAACGTCTATTTAGCCTCACCCGCTACCGTGGCGCTTTCAGCCATCCAGGGTGAAATTACCGACCCGCGTGGGATTCCTGCAAACGATCAGTTCCCCTATCACGCACCGCAGAGTACAACGGTTGATATCAAAGAGGGCGACGACCGCTACCACGAAGGTACCTGGAATTATGCAGATGTATCCAACCTGAATACCGATCAGATGTTTGCCGGAAACCTGACCTATAATGTACAAAGTTCGGAACCGGAAAAAATCATGCCTTACCTGTTCAAAGGATTTGATGACAGTTTTTCCGACCGTGTCAGAGAGGGCGATATCATCGTAGCCGGGGCAAACTTCGGATGTGGCAGTTCACGGGAACATCCATCCGTAGGACTTGCACATGCTGGAATTAAAGCCGTTATCTGTAAGTCGGTGAACCGGATTTTTTATCGTTCGGCGGTGAACCAGGGACTTCCTATACTTTTGGTGCCAGAGGCAGTGGATGCTTTCAAAAAGGGGGCCAACGTGAGTGTTGATTTTGAAAACGGCAAGGTCATCGTCGGAAAAGAAAAATTTTCATTTTCACCTCTGCCAGCCAAACTGATGGAGATATTTAAAGCCAAAGGACTGGTAAATTATGTGAAAAACAAATGAAGAAGTTTTTCCCTGCAACCATTTTTGTCCTTCTTTCATTGATACTGATTCTGGTTTTTCGATCTGCTTTCCCGAAAAATTCAGGTTTTTTAATGGTTTTCTTCTTCCTGATCCTCTCCGATTTCTATTTATGGGGTTCCATCCGTGGCCGGATCGGAAAGATGAACCGGTTTTCACGCATTTTCGTCACGGCGCTTTTCTGGCTGCCATTTGTAACAATGACGGGCTTGACCATATATGGATTGGTCATCCCGTTTTTTTCCTGGTATCAACCCATGCGCACAGTGGTGACCAGCCTGATCCTGAGTGCATATCTTGCCAAAATTTTCCCTTTTATAATCCTGGTTATTGCAGATTCTGCGGGAATTGTCCATGCTATCCTGAAAAATAAACCGATATTCAACTTCAGAAAGAACATCTCTGTTCTTTTTGCCGGCTGGATACCCGGAATCATGCTGTTTTTTATTTTACTGTATGGAATGCTGTTCGGAATATATCAGTTCCAGGTTCAGGAGCAGGTTATTCCGGTTGATGGGCTCCCTGATTCATTCGAAGATTTCCGGATCGTTCAGATTTCTGATCTCCATCTGGGGAGCTGGGCTTCTGTTGACAAACTTCAGAAGGCAATGACCATGATCAACCACCTTCGCCCGGATGCTGTCTTTTTTACCGGCGACATGTTTAATTATTGCACGGCTGATGGCAAGGGGTTCGAATTAATACTCTCCCATCTTAAAGCGCCTTATGGAATTTATGCAATTTTAGGAAACCATGACTATGGGGATTATATGAAGTGGCCGTCAGAAGAAGCAAAAAGGCAGGACATGGAAGCGTTGAAGGATTTTTACAAAAAGCTTGGCTGGATACTTCTCCTGAATGACAACAAAATAATTCATATCGGCTCAGATAGTGTAGCCATCATCGGCGTTGAAAACTGGGGCGCTGTAAAACGTTTCCAACGCGCCGGCGATCTTGAAAAAGCCCGAAAAGGTACGGAAAACATGACTGTCAAACTGCTGTTATCGCATGACCCCACCCACTGGGACAGCATTGTAAGCCACAGGTATCCCGATATTGACATCACTTTTTCCGGTCATACCCACGGTGGCCAGGTAGGGTTCGATTTTTGGGGCATCCATTGGTCCCCGGCACGATGGATATTGAAGCAATGGTGCGGTTTATATAAAAAAACAAACCCCACCGGGGAGCAATACCTGTATGTAAACCAGGGACTGGGAAGCATTGGTTATGCCGGAAGGGTAGGTATAAAACCGGAAATTACATTAATCATACTTAAAAAAACAAAATGAATGCTCGTTAAAGATTCGAAAGTGAAGAAAAACAGATCGATTACCGGAATAATATTCAAATCCTTTGCTTTATGACCCATCCCAAACAGAACCAGGAACAGATGGTGCTTAACACCATTATCAACAATGTTCCCGCTATGGTTTTTTATAAAAATCTTGACGGGGTTTATATTGCTGCCAACGAAATGTTTTGTAATCAACTTCGTACAACCCCTCAGGATATTGTGGGTAAAACCGATTTTGATTTTTACCTTCCGGAACGGGCTCAAAAATATCACGAAAATGACCTGTCTGTCATTCAAACCGGAATATCGCTGGAAAGTTTCGAAGAGGAGATCAATGTGGATGGACAACTGAAAATTTATGCCACCCGGAAAGTTATCGTAAAAGACCAGGATAACCATCCCTATGGAATCATTGGCTTGGCTTATGATGTTACAGAAAACCGCAGAGTTGAAAAAGAATTGGTGGACAGCCGTACCCGATATAAATACATGTACAATATGCTCCGCCTGATGACAGATAATATCCCCGACCTTTTATGGGCCAAGGATCTCAGGAAACGATATTTATTTGTCAACAAAGCCATCTGCGAGAAGCTGCTGAACGCTACCGACACCGACGAACCCATCGGTAAAACCGATCTCTTTTTTGCTGAACGGGAGCGTAAAAGGCACCCGGAAGATCCCTCCTGGCATACGTTTGGGGAAATATGCAGGAATTCTGACGAGCTGACCATGCAACAAAAATCGGCAGGGTGTTTCAATGAGAGCGGAAATGTGAAAGGAGAGTTCCTCTACCTTGATGTCCAGAAAGCGCCCATCATTGACGATGATGGCAATATGATCGGTACTGTTGGCAGTGGCCGTGACATTACAAAACAAAAATTGATGGAACAGGAATTTCAGGCGCTGTTCCAACGGAACCAGGCCATCATCGAAGCATTGCCTGACCTGATGTTCCTTTTTGATGACAATGGGAAATTTCTTGAATGCTACGTTTCAAATACAAAAGATCTTATTGTGCCCCCCGCCCTCTTAATCGGAAGAAGCGTTGATGATTTTTTTGAACCCGCCGTTGCCCTGAAAACACGGGAAATGATTCAACGTTGCCTTCAGACAAATACCCTTCAAACCTTCGAGTATGACCTGATATTCAATTCCGTAAAGCTATATTATGAAGCGAGGCTCATTCAAGTTGAAACGAACAAAGTACTTTGTATTGCCCGGAATATTACCGACCGGAAAAACCTGCAACAGGAACTGATCGTGGAGAAAGAACGCGCTGAAGAATCATCCCGGCTCAAATCAACCTTATTGAATAACATGAGCCATGAAATCCGTACACCGCTCAACGGCATTCTTGGCTTCTCAGAGATTTTGTCGAATGAGTTGTCCGATCAGGACTATGTTGACATGGCATGCCATATCAATAACAGCGGTAAACGTTTGATGAAGACCCTGGATTCTGTTATGCAACTTTCACAATTAGAGGCGGGGATAAAAAACGTACATCCGGTCGAAATCGATATAATTCAATCCATTCAAAGACTTTCAGAGCCTTTTCTGGCCCAATCCAAATCCAAAAATCTGACCTTTGAATTTCGGAAGGCAAATATAAAACCAGGCTATATCGATGCATTTTTCTTGTTACAGGCCTTATCCAACATCATCGACAATGCCTTTAAATTTACGATTACAGGTGGGATTACCATCGATATCCATGAATCCATGAAGGAGGGGAACCGATGGGTTACCATTCACATCGCAGATACGGGCATTGGAATATCCCAAGACTATCAGAACATCATATTTGATGAATTCAGGCAGGTCAGTGAAGGGCAGAACAGAAATTTTGAAGGGTCCGGATTGGGGTTGACCATTGCGAAAAAAATGATCCGGGTTCTGGGTGGGGATATTTGGCTTGACAGCATTGTCGGGCAAGGGTCAAAATTTTCAATACTGGTCCCCTTTCCCGAAAAAAACATGATGGGGCCTGAATCCATGGTATATACGGTACACTCTTCCCCTCTTCCTATTCGAAAGGGAAAATCAGCCTTGGAAAAACAAAAAATTTTACTGGTCGAAGACAATGAGGTCAATTGCCAGTTGGCCATTGTCTACCTCAGGGACCAATATCAGGTTGAAATATCGCACGATGGCCCGTCGACACTTCAGATGATTCAAAGAAAGCAGTATGACGCAATTTTGATGGATATCAACCTCGGCCCGGAAATGGATGGACTTCAAACGACAGCAATAATAAGGTCGCATCAGGGATATGAAACCACTCCGATCATCGCACTGACAGGTTATACCCTGTTTGGCGATAAAGACCGCATGATCGCCGGGGGATGCAGCGCCTATCTGCCAAAACCATTTACAAAATCGGAAATTCTCAAAATCCTGGAGCAAATTCTTAAAGCCTGAATTACTTTGCCCGTGATACCTGGATAAAGGAAACTTCTATATCCCCACCCTGTGGATACAGGCTGATCCAGTTATTATCAGCCCGGTACCAGAGATCCTGGTCCCTGACACTCACCAAACGCTCGTTGACCTTCGCATCCGTACTCAGGTTCCTGATTACAACCCCGCCATTGGGCTGCTTGTCCTTGCCATAACGCATGAGAATATTAAAAGGCTTATCGGATAAATTTTTTAATTTCAGATAAATAAAGTTATTTTTTCGCGAGGCGATGTTGACCGGTGTAAAAGAAAACTGTTTCTCTTCCCCGGCTGTTATGGTTACAGGAGAATTCAACACGTCGGCAATGGCGTTTTCAGCAATAGTCCGCGTGATTTTTGAAATCATTTCCCTGGGATATTTTTCCATCGGAAGAAAAGTCGAAGCCTGAGTGAATGCATCCACCGCTTTATCGAATTCGAACAGATTAAAAAACTTATCGCCCTCTGCAACTGACTTGTCATAGAAAGATTTATTTGCGCGGTAAAGACTATCCATGCGTGCAGTAATCAAATTTAACCGCTCCTTCGGATAAGATTCTTCCGGAAAAAGCAATTGTGCTTGTTGAAAATTGTCTTTTGCCTTGAAATAATCCTTTATGCTCAGGGAATGATCGCCATCAGCGATAAAATTGTTGTACAACTGCTGTTTCCCCAAAAGCTCCTCAAGCGCTTTGGTAATGGCCGCAAGCTTCTCCTTTGGATAGGTCGCTTCCGGTTTTATGCCAAGGGCATTCTGATACCCGGTCCGGGCATCGTCGTACTTCTTTTGAGCAAACCATTGATCGGCGCGATCAAGAGTTGCTTTGTAATCGTCGTCACGCGCTTTAATTTCGGCCAATAAACCATCGATTTCAACAATTTTACTTAAGGGATAAGCTTCCCCTGGTTTTATTTTCAAAGCATTTGAATACTCCGGTTTTGCCTGGTCATAATTTTGTGAATTAAAAAATTGATCGGCCCGTAGAAGGGTTTCGTTATAATTGTCATCCAACGATTTTTTTCTGGCCAATTCCTGGAAGATGGTTGTTATTTCAGCGATTTTTGTCTTTGGATATTGTTCAGCGGGTTTGATAAGACCTGCTTCTGCATAAGCAGTTTTTGCCTGTTCATATTTTTTTTCTTCAAATGACTTGTCAGCGTTGGAAAGGGCCGCATTGTATTGGTCATCAATCGCTTTTTGCCTGTCCAGTTCTGCCAGGGCTTTATCGGTTTCCACAATTTTGTTCCTGGGATATTGCTCGTCAGGCTTTAAACCGGAAGCGTGGAGAAATTCTAAGCGGGCCTGGGCCCACGATCCTGAAGCAAACAACTGGTCTGCATTGGCCAATGCTTTTGAATATTCTTCATTCAAAGCCTTTTGTTTGGATATCGAGGTGAGAATTGAATCAATCAGGCTAATCTTCTCTGAAGGGTGTTTCTCAGCAGGTTTCAGCACGGTTGCTTCCAGGTAAGATGTCCTGGCCTGCTGATAGTTCTTGTCAAGCAACAACTGGTCGGCGGTGGCAACGGCTGCGGTATATTTCTCTTCTAGCGATTTGAGCGCCGCTAATTCAGATAAAATCTGGTCGATCTCCCCGGTTTTTGTTTTCGGATACTCCTCTTCCGGCCTGAGTAACCCGGCATTTACATATTCTGCCCTGGCCTGGTCGTACAACTTTGCAGCCAATAATTTATCGGCATTGGCCAACATTGTCTGATATTTTTCGTCCAGCGCCTTTTTCGCCGCAAGATCGGCCAACAGCCGGTCAATCTCCGTCATTCTCTCTTTTGGATAACTTTCCATCGGCTTCAGGGCCGATGCATTGGAATAACCGGTTTTGGCCTGTGCATACGATTTCGCCGTAAACAGTTGATCGGCGGAAACAATGGCCTTTTGATACTGATCTTCCAGCTTATCCTGAAGCGCTATTGCTTCAAGAATTTTTGAGATTTCAGCAATTCTCTCTTTCGGATAACTTTCTGCCGGCTTTAATTTCTGACCATCCAAAAATGCTGTCCGGGCCCCGTCATAGGCTTTCTCTGCAAAAAGACTGTCCCCTCTTTGTATACTTGCAAGGTACTTCTCCTCCAACGCTTTTTGAGCTGCCAGGCCTTGTAAGATGCCATCAATCTCCGCTATTTTTGTCTTTGGATAAACCTCCGACGGTTTCAGCACGGTTGCTTCCAGGTAAGATGTCCTGGCCTGCTGATAGTTCTTGT
>DYSO01000081.1:7602-14206 GCA_020718225.1 Draconibacterium orientale
TCTGCAAAAAGACTGTCCCCTCTTTGTATACTTGCAAGGTACTTCTCCTCCAACGATTTTTGAGCTGCCAGGCCTTGTAAGATGCCATCAATCTCCGTTATTTTTGTCTTTGGATAACCCTCCGAAGGCTTCAGCGCGGTTGCTTCCAGGTAAGAGGTCCTGGCCTGCTGATAGTTCTTGTCAAGCAACAACTGGTCGGCGGTGGTAATGGCTGCGGTATATTTCTCTTCCAGTGTGCGCACAGCCATTTCCTGGCCTGCCATCATTTTATCAACCTTGCTCATCATCTCGCGTGGATAATTTTCCCGAGGTTTAACCGTTGATGCCAACAAATAATTTTCCCGTGCTTTCCGATGATTTTTTTCGATATAAAAGCTATCTGCAAGAGCGATATATTTATCGTAATCCTGCTGGATTTTCAAAGCCTGAGCGAGAATACCATCGATTTCTTTAATCCTTTGCCGGGGATACTCCTGTTCCGGTTTTATTGTGAGCGCCTGCTGGTAGGATTTTTTTGAATCGGCATATTGCGTTGTCAGGAATAATTGATCGGCTGTGGCGATGGCTTTGTTATATGCTTCCTCTTTAGCCATGAGTGCGTTGATCAGAGTGGTAAGTTCAGAAATCCGTTCCTGCGGATATTTCTCAGCTGGTTTCAGGGTATTTGCTTTTTTATACTCTCTCAGCGCCGGTTTGAAGTTCTTTGTGTTATAAAAACCATCGGCTGCTGTTATTGCATTTTTATACTCTTCATCCGTGACTTGCTGATCAACCTGAATTTTTATTATTTCATTGATCCTTGTTTTTGGATATTGTTCGGAAGGGAGTATTCTGTTTGCGTTTTCATATTCAATTCGGGCTTTCTCATAATCCCCGGTCTGAAAAAGCCTGTCGGCGCTGGCAACAGCAACATCATACAGGATATTCTGTGCCTTCACTGAACGGAGTAGCTCCATGGTTTTCAAGAGCTTAGCCTTGGCAATTGAATCGCCGGGCTTTTGCCCTATGGCAATTTGGTAAGAGGCTTTGGCATTCAGATAATCTTTTGCATTGAAATACCGGTCCCCCGAACTCATGGATTTCTGGTATTCAGCGTTGGTTTTATTTTTTCCGGAAGGGATGGAATCCGGATTGCAGGAACGAACAGATTCAGCGACAGCGGATGGAATTTCACGGGCGCCGCGAAACAGAACAGGCGCAGCAAAGGCAAAACTGGTAAACAGGAGGGCAAAAAAGAAGGAGGCAGGCCTGGAGGTTGGAAAGTTCTTCATTCGATCAGACAGATCTGGTTTCCTGTTTAACGACATATATGTTTAACGAATTTTAACATGAATAAGTATATCACCGTTCATTGTTCCATCAATCCATCTCTGATTGTCAGTTTACGGTCAGCCATATTGGCAAGTTCCGAATTATGGGTAACGATAATATAGGTTTGTTTGTAAAGATCACGCAATTGAAAAAACAGGTTATGAAGTTCGATGGCGGAGGCAGAGTCAAGATTTCCGGAAGGTTCATCCGCCAGTACCACCTCCGGATTATTGACCAGGGCCCGGGCAACGGCCACCCGTTGTTGTTCGCCACCGGACAGTTCGGAAGGTTTATGATGGATGCGCTCCTTCAGATTCATGAATTCGAGTAATTCCATTGCCCTGGCTTCTGCTGATTTTTTTGATTGTCCGGCAATAAAAGCAGGGATACAAACATTTTCGATGGCAGTAAATTCAGGAAGCAGATGGTGAAACTGGAACACAAAACCGATGTGCCGGTTCCGGAAATCGGAAAGTTTCCGTTCCGGCAGCTCATCTATCTTTATTTTATTCAGGAAAATGGAACCTGAATCAGCCCTGTCGAGTGTTCCAATGATATGAAGCAATGTTGATTTTCCGGCCCCGGAGGCGCCCACAACAGAAATGATCTCCCCTCTTTCAACAATAAGACTGATCCCCTTCAGTACATTCAGGGGACCAAAAGATTTCCTAATATTTTCGGCAATGATCATAAAAACTCCTTGACCGGCAAAGATAATAAAACTCCTCAAGTTTTTTTTGACGATCGGTCTGAAAGTACTAATTTTGGATTTTTCTAAATATGTACATTTATGAATTTACATGAATACCAAAGTAAATCCATATTAAAACAATATGGTGTTGACATTCCCGAAGGGGTATTGGCAAATAGTGAAGAAGAGGCCGTCAAGGGGGCTGAGTATTTACAGGAAGCTACCGGATCGGACAGATTTGTTGTTAAAGCCCAGGTCCATGCCGGTGGACGGGGAAAAGGAGGCGGGGTGAAAGTTGCAAAATCCATCGAAGAGGTCAGACAACTTGCGGGACAGATCATTGGGATGAACCTGATTACCCCCCAGACAAAAAAAGAGGGAAAGTTAGTACGGAAGGTCTATGTAGAACAAAACATCTTTTATCCCGGTCCGGAAGAACCCGCTGAAATTTATTTAAGTATTCTGCTGAACAGGCAAAAAGGGCATACTGTCCTGATGTATTCACCACGCGGAGGTATGGATATTGAAAAAGTTTCGGAAGAAACGCCAGAGCTTATCTTCACAGAGGAGATTGACCCAAAAATAGGTATTCAGCCATTTCAGGCACGCAAAGTTGCATTCAACCTGGGCCTTAAGGGGGAAGCCTATAAAAACATGGTCCGGTTTATTTATGGGATATACAAAGCCTACGATGGCAGTGATGCCTCTTTGATTGAAATCAACCCTGTTTTTAAAACCTCCGATAATAAAATTCTCGCTGCCGATGCCAAAATCGTCATCGACAACAATGCCCTTTTCCGCCACCCCGATATCGCAGCCATGCGCGATATTCATGAGGAAGACCCCATCGAAGTGGAAGCCACCCGTTTTGACCTGAATTATGTTAAACTTGATGGAAATGTTGGTTGTATGGTCAATGGCGCCGGCCTTGCAATGGCCACCATGGATATCATCAAACTTTCGGGAGGCGACCCGGCCAATTTTCTGGATGTTGGCGGATCAGCAAGCGCCAAAAGGGTTGAAGAGGGTTTCCGGATTATTTTGAAAGACCCCGCCGTTAAAGCCATCCTGGTCAATATTTTCGGTGGGATTGTACGATGCGACCGCGTTGCACAGGGAATCGTGGATGCTTATAACAATATCGGAGAAATCAAGGTGCCGATCATTGTCCGGCTTCAGGGAACAAATGCAATGGAAGGAAAACAGTTGATTGATCAGTCCGGGTTGAAAGTCCTTTCCGCAGTTACCCTTGAAGATGCTGCAAAACTTGTCACTGAAATTCTGAACTGAAACGATATTCCGTCTCTTTTTCAAATAGAAATGACCTGATTTTTTCCAATTCGGCAACCGAAGCCGTTTCAAAATTAAAATCATTCCATACCACTTTCAGTTCACCATTAGCCCCCGGATAATACTTTTCAAGGAAATTCCAGAGATTTTCTTCATCCCCGTATGGAAAATTACCATTTTTTGTCTTCAGATACTGCAATATCCTGAGCCCGTCAAACTTTTCATGAAACGCCCTGATAAAATGGTCCAAATCCTTATGGTTTTCCCGCAATGGCCGGAGTGGGTCTCCATTCCCGGTAATTTGAACCATAAAGTTAACGACTTCGGTATTCATTGTTTTGAAACAGAGTACCGGTAAAAGCTGGTAGGTTTCCAGCAAATCTGTAAAAAGCGGCGCCGGGTAGATGGGATAACTTGTCCAATCGCCATTGGCGCCCTTAATCATGGCTGGGCCGGTACCAAAAAAAACCCGGTTTGAAAAGCGGGCCTCCGGAAACACGGGCAGATCGTTCCAGAGTAAAACGGATCCAAATTTTCTTAATTTTTGCAAAAAGTAAAAATCTTCCCCGCTCTTTTTGGGCGACATACCCCCGATAGCCCTGTAAGCCCATAACGGAAAAGCCATCGCCGAACCCAATGCCGTAAAAGCATAAGGGCTCCCGATCCTGAAAAGGTTAAGAAAATAGTGCCGCATGTAAATCTCATACCGGAGCATGGCACGGGAAACGATCTCATCAGCCACACACTTGTGAAAATAGGGAACACTCAGCGCTACAGCCTCCGGATGGTCCAGAAAATTCCGGGCTACCGATAAAAAATAGTCCTCCGGGAAAGTAGTATCTGCATCAAGACTGATAATGATATCAGTGGGGTTGCCCGTTTTGCTGATCGCGTCCATCAAAACCTTCCGGGCATGCCCTACCCCCTGCGATTTACTGTTCCAGCCTAAGCCACGCGAAGCATGGTCCAGAATTATTAGAGGAAACGACGTTATACCCGACAGCAGCTCAAGGCTCCCTGAATTGTTCCTGCAAACACTGACTTTTTCTGGATTGTCCCACCATTCGTCCGGCTGATTGACACATATAAAAACGGTAAAGTCGCGATACGACTGAGCATTGATACAATCAAGGGTGCGGGTCAACAACTCCGGTTCATCCATCACCGGAAGGGCAATATAAAGATAGGGAAGTGAGTCGATATTTTCTTTTTTTACCGGTCGATATTGAGCTTTTCAAAAAGGGAATCATCCTCAATCACCTCAATTGCTTTTAATACTTCTGCATCTGATTGATTGATAATGGTATATAATTCCTTCATATCCCACAGTTTCTGGGCAATCAGCCCTTTCAGCTGCGATTTGATGAGTTTTTCCGACTGTGCATACCCTTTGTCCTCTTTTTTTACCCCCTCTTTCTCTGCATAGGCAAAGAAATCTTCCATAAAACCATCATCAATCACGAAATTGGCATCAAATGAGGAAAACTCCGGAAAAGATTTCTGCAGTGATTTCCTGTTTTTATCCACATATTCTCCCACATAGGCATTGACCAGATTCTTCCGGCGCAGGTCGAGATAATAATCAGAGATGATGGTAGAATCCCAGGGAATGAAAACGTCTGGCATAATCCCTCCGCCACCATAAACAATTCGCTTCCGGGAGGTATAATATTTCAGGGAATCGGGAAATTTAATACTGTCGGGGTGAACCAATTCCCCATGTTTTACCCGGTTTTGAAAATCCTCATAATATTTATCAACACCATCTGTATATGATTTCTGAATACACTTTCCCGAAGGATTATAGTACCTGGCCGTAGTAAGCCGCATCTGGGAGCTATCGGGCAACTGATAGGGACGTTGCACCAACCCTTTACCAAAGGAGCGGCGCCCTACAATCAACCCCCGGTCCCAATCCTGGATGGCCCCCGATACAATTTCACTTGCCGATGCTGAGTTTTCGTTGATCATGACGACAACCTTTCCGGTTTCGAACAACCCCTTTGAGGTGGAGATGAAATCTTCCCTCTGGCTATGGACCCCTTCCGTGTAAACAATAAGTTTTCCGGGCTGCAGAAACTCATCCGATAATTCAATGGATGTACCCATATAGCCACCCGAATTGTTTCTCAGGTCGAGAATTAAACTTTTCATCCCTGCGGCTTTCAGCTCTTTCACTGCTGAGATAAATTCCTCCATGGAATTCTGGGCAAATTTATTGAGGTTGATATACCCGATGCCCGGTTTGATCATATAGGCAGCATCCACACTGTTAATGGGGATTTTGTCGCGAACAATGGTAAAATCAATCAAATCTTTTTTCCCTTTCCGGTATATGGAAACCGTCACTTTGGTCCCCCTTTTTCCACGCAGGTGGTCAAGAACAAACTGATTTGTGATCTTTTTCCCGGTTACTGCCTCTCCCTCAATTTTAATGATTTTATCCCCCGACATGATCCCCAGCTTATCAGAGGGGCCACCGGGTATGGGGTGAACAACGGTAATGGTATCCTTTAAAATTTCAAACTGAACGCCAATTCCATCGAAATTCCCCTCCAATGGCTCATTGGCCCGCTGAACATCTTTTTTTGAAATATAGAGGGAATGAGGATCCAGCTCTTTTAACGTTTCAACAAGGGCTTTCTCTACCAGTTTTGCCTCGTTAACCGTATCGACATATGCAAACCGTATGATCTGCATGGCGGTATTGTATTTTTTGATCCCGGCATTGGGATCGGGTTTGGTGTTTTGAGCCTGTACCGCAATGGTACAGAACAAGACCACCATGACCCCGATCAACCCTTTTTCTATGGAACGAAAACCAGTAATAGTCATTGGATTTAGCTTATTTAACAATTGTTTCGGGCGTCAAAAGTACTTTTTTTTCACGTTGACCCCGATGATCTGTCTCATTTTTAACTAATTTTAACGAGAATTTAACTTCATGAAGGAACCCGAAAAAATAAGGATTTACCGAAGCCTGTTCTATCCTGCCCTTTTTATTCTCCTCCTTTGGATTATTAAAGCAACCGATATCCTTTTCGACCTCGGGCTGAACAATTATGGTTTGATCCCACTGAAATCCAACGGGCTGATCGGCATCTTTACAGCCCCTTTGCTCCATGCCGATCTGGCCCATTTATTTGCCAATTCGGTCCCTTTGTTTATCCTTGGAACCTTTCTCTTCTATTTTTACAAAGAAATCGCCTGGATGATGTTGGCATTGTTGTACCTGATCACCGGGATCTGGGTTTGGACGTTTGCCCGTGGAACCGGTGTACACATCGGGGCCAGTGGGATCATTTACGGACT
>DYSO01000082.1 GCA_020718225.1 Draconibacterium orientale
ATTTGTTTTTTGGAATTTTTGCCAATTAATACATGAATATTAGATGTAAGGTACTTATATCCTTGATTATGGTTTATATTACACGAAGAGAACATTTTAGCTCAGCCCATCGACTTTTCCTGCCGGAATATTCCGATGAAAAAAACATGGAAGTATTCGGAAAATGCTCCAACCCAAACTGGCACGGACACAATTATATCCTTTACGTTACCATCAAAGGCGAACCAGACCCGAAAACAGGGCTCATCATCCATCTTCGCCTCGTGAGCTGGTTAATTGATGAAAAAATTTTATCCAAAGTGGATCATAAAAACCTGAACCTCGAGGTCGATTTCCTGAAAGGGAGAGTCCCTACAAGCGAAAATATGGCCATCGGGTTCTGGAATGAACTGGAACCGGGTATCCGTGAGCTGGGAGGTATTTTACATTGTATCCGTTTGGAACAATCCGAAAACAACATCATTGAATATTATGGCGAATAGCTTTAAAATTAATTTGTAATGACAAACGAGAGAAAATTGAATTACGAAAAAGTTGAAGAATACGACGACCAAACCACCCAGGAACTGGCAGGCCATTATAAAGAGATTCTACGGCTAATCGGGGAAAATCCGGAACGTGAAGGTCTGTTAAAAACCCCTTTGCGCGTGGCAAAGGCAATTCAGTTCCTGACTCAGGGCTATATGTTAGACCCGCGCGAAATCCTGAGTTCTGCAAAATTCCGTGAAGATTACCGCGAAATGGTCATCGTTAAGGATATTGAAATCTATTCCATGTGCGAACACCATATGATCCCTTTCATCGGAAAAGCACACGTTGCTTATATCCCTGATAAATATATCACCGGGTTAAGTAAAATCGCCAGGGTTGTTGATATTTATGCCCGCCGTTTGCAGGTACAAGAACGACTTACCATGCAAATCAAGGATGCCATTAACGATACCTTAAAACCCCTCGGCGTGGCAGTAGTTATTGAGGCACAACATTTGTGTATGGCCATGCGCGGTGTTCAAAAACAAAATTCTGTCACAACGACATCCGATTTTGTCGGCGCCTTTGAAAGGGATAAAACACGGGCAGAATTTCTACATCTGATTGGGACTCAACTTCATTAGAAACAGATTGAACCAGTACGAATAATTTATAATTTAATTGTATAATCATTTGATTTTTTAACCAATAGGAGAATATAAGATGTTCGAACAAACAAATAACAGAGGATTTTTCTCAGCGCAGCAGGGCACACAGGATGTTGCTGTTGCAAAATCATTTATGTCGCAAGTATTTGGATGGATGGCTTTGGCCATGGTACTGACAGCAGTCACTGCATATTGGTTTGCCTCGTCCGAATCGCTGATGCGGAGCCTGATCAATGTTGAAACCGGAGGAATGACAGGATTGGGGTGGTTTGTCACACTGGCCCCCATCGGGTTTGTACTCCTTATGTCATTCGGGTTTCAACGTTTATCACCTGCCGTTTTGACACTTTTATTTATTGCCTTTTCGGTTTTAATGGGTATGAGCCTGAGCTTCATTTTATTGGTTTACACCGCCGCATCGGTGTATAAAACCTTTGCAGTAACTGCCATCATGTTCGGGGCAATGGCTGTAACCGGTTATACCACGAAAACCGATCTTACCAAATTCGGATCCATTATGATGATGGGATTGATCGGATTGATGGTTGCCATGCTGATTAATTTTTTCATGAAGAGTGGCACCATGGATTATATCATCAGCATTATTGGTGTATTGATTTTTACGGGGCTCACCGCATATGATGTACAGCGATTGAAACGCATCGGGGCAGGGGCTGGCGAATATGGGGCAGAGAACACTAAAAAATTAAGTATTCTCGGCGCGCTCACCCTCTATCTTGATTTTATCAACCTTTTCCTTTTCCTGCTGCGGTTTCTGGGCGACAGGAAGTAACAGAAGAGAACCTCGTTTGTAATCGTTAAAAACTGACATCATGAATGCATATGTATTTCCGGGACAGGGCGCCCAATTTGTGGGAATGGGAAAAAATCTTTACGACCATTCGGACGTAGCCCGAAGAATGTTTGAACAGGCCAATGAAATTTTGGGTTTTCGTATTACCGACATGATGTTTGGGGGTACCGACGACGACCTGAAACAGACGAAAGTTACCCAACCTTCTATTTTTTTGCACTCTGTGATCCTGGCTGCAACCATGGGAAATGGTTTTATCCCGGATATGGTTGCCGGCCATTCCCTGGGTGAGTTTTCTGCTTTGGTTGCTGCAAAAGCGCTTACTTTCGAAGATGGACTCAGACTTGTTTCCGCCCGGGCGCTTGCCATGCAAAAAGCCTGTGAAGCAGAGCCTTCTGCAATGGCTGCCATCCTGGGGCTGGACGATGAAAAGGTAAAATCGATTTGCCAGTCCATCGACGATATTGTTGTTCCCGCCAATTATAACAGTCCCGGACAACTTGTCATATCCGGAAGTGTTCGTGGAATCGAGTTGGCCTGTGAGCAATTAAAAGCGGCTGGCGCACGCCGGGCCTTACCTCTCAAGGTTGGCGGTGCATTTCATTCACCGCTGATGGAACCAGCCAGGATTGAATTGTCTGAAGCCATCATGCGAACACAGATAACCCAACCCGTTTGTCCGGTATATCAAAATGCAACAGCACACAAAGCTACAGATCCTGATCAGATCAAAGAAAACCTGATTGCCCAACTGACTGCGCCGGTTTTATGGACTCAGATTGTGCAGAACATGATTGCCGATGGTGCTGATAATTTTATAGAAATAGGCCCGGGAAATGTTTTGCAGGGATTGATCCTGAAGATAAACAATTCCGTTACCGTTTCCGGGATATAAAAGGTTCGAAATCCTCAGAATCCGGTAAATGAACGGTTGCAGGAAGGGAAATGGTTTTATGAAACATCATCACAGGTGATACCGGGATGATGTTTTATCTTTTATTATACTGGTTATCATAATACTTCTGATAATCGCCTGAGGTCACATTTTTCATCCATTCCTCATTGGCAAGGTACCAGGTGACGGTCTTTTCAAGTCCCTCTTCGAATTGAAGGGAGGGTTTCCATCCCAGATCTTTTTGAATCTTTCCTGAATCGATGGCATACCTGAGATCGTGTCCTGCCCTGTCTTTCACAAAAGTGATCAGGTTTTCAGAGGTTCCTTCGGGACGTTTCAGCTTTTTATCCATGATCTTGCACAGCAGGTGGATGAGATCGATGTTCTTCCACTCGTTATGACCGCCAATATTGTATGTTTCACCCATTTTCGCATGATGAAATATGAGATCGATTGCAGCAGCATGATCTTCAACATACAACCAATCCCTTATATTTTCCCCTTTACCGTAAACAGGAATTAACTTATTATTCCGGATGTTATGGATGGTTAAGGGGATCAGTTTTTCAGGAAACTGGAAAGGGCCATAATTATTTGAGCAATTGGATATCACAACGGGTAAATGATACGTATGATGATATGCCCTTACGAGATGATCGGAACTGGCTTTGGATGCCGAATAAGGGCTTCGTGGGTCATAGGCAGTATCTTCAAAAAAGAAACCGGTATCACCAAGCGATCCATAAACCTCATCGGTTGAGATGTGGTAAAACTTTTTCCCTTCCATCTCATCCCAGATCAATCTAGCCGCATTCAACAGGTTCACGGTGCCGATAATGTTGGTAAATATGAAATCCATCGGGTTGGTTATGCTCCGGTCAACATGCGATTCTGCGGCAAGATGGATAACCCCGTCGAATCGGAATTTCTTAAACAGGGTTTTCATCAGCTCACCGGCAGTAATATCTGCTTTAACAAATTCGTAGTTGGGCTCCATCTCGATATCATGAAGATTGGCAAGGTTTCCTGCGTAAGTCAGGTTATCGAAATTCACGATTTTATATTCCGGATATTTTTTAACAAAACGACGGATAACATGAGATCCGATGAACCCGGCGCCACCTGTAATAAGGATTGTTTTCATATTTGCGATTTTTAGTTTATCCATGAAACACTTCATGCCCGCGATCCCCGAAAAAAGGAAGGTACCGGCGCAGACCGGCAACCATTATTTTTTTACAGCCAGGGCTTTTTCCCACTTCCATGCAGATGCGGTCATTTCGTCCAATGTTTTTTCGGCCTTCCATCCCAATTCTGAATTTGCGAAACGGGTATCGGCCCACACCTGTTCTATATCGCCGGGTCGTCGCCCTAAAATTTTAAAATTTAATTTTATTCCCGTGGAACGTTCAAAGGATCTGATTACTTCCATCACGGAGAACCCATTACCAGTACCCAGGTTAAACACTTCGACGTCGTTTTTGCCTTTTTCGGCAACCATTCGTTCCACTGCAATGACATGTGCCCTGGCAAGGTCGACTACATGGATATAATCACGGATTGCTGTTCCGTCAGGGGTTTGGTAATCATCGCCCCAAACCCTTAAGAAATCGCGTTTCCCGATTGCAGTTTGGGTAATATAGGGCATGAGGTTGTTTGGAATACCAAGGGGGAGTTCTCCAATGAAGGCAGAATGATGGGCTCCTATCGGATTGAAATAGCGGAGCAGGATCGCCCGGATATTTTCATTCACAATGGTTTCTGTTATCATTTCTTCTGCAATTTGTTTGGTGTTCCCGTAAGGGGAATTGGCTTTCTGAATGGGTGTATCTTCTCTGGCAGGAAGCCTTTCCGGCTGGCCGTAAACCGTACAGGAAGAAGAAAATACAATATCCCGGATACCATTATTGATCATACCCTGAAGAATATTTATCAGAGAAACCAGGTTGTTTCGGTAATACATCAGGGGTAACTGGACCGATTCCCCAACTGCTTTAAAGGCTGCAAAATGGATGATTGCCTTTATATCGTTGTGAAGTTTGAAAAAATCTTCCGTTTTTTCACTATCGGTAAGGTCAAATTTTTCGAATAAGGGTTTTTTTCCGGTGATTTTCGCAATGTTATCCAACACCTCAATAGAAGAATTGGAAAGGTTATCAACAATAATGACCTCAAAACCTTTGGCTTGAAGTTCCACCACGGTATGTGATCCGATATACCCGGTTCCTCCGGTTACAAGTATCTTCATAAATTGGTTATTAAGGTTGTATAAGAACCCGGTTTTCTCATTAAATTGAAATTTCTTTGAGTATCGGATGATAATCGCCTTTTAACCCGACGGGTTTGGTATTCCGAATATGATGGACAATGATGATACTTTGTTTTGCATCGGTCAAACCAAAACTACGGCCTGCAAGGATTTCACGGTAAACTTCGGTATGCAGGTCAGCAAAACCATCACTAAACTCAATTTCCTCTCCTTCCATGGTTAGTGAACGATAAGTCCTTTTCCCTTTTTCCTGAATGGATTTTGGTATATCGTGATAATCAATACTCAGGAACCAGCGGACCCGTGCTTTCTCAAACTGCAACAGGCCTGCCCCCTTGTTTTCCTTTAACAAATGGACCTGGTTTTCTTTTACAGGGCCGAAAATCCAGGAAAGCATATCAAAAAAATGGACTCCGATATTTGTGGCAATTCCCCCGGATTTTGCTATATCGCCTTTCCAGGATCGGTAGTACCAGTTACCCCGGGAAGTTATATAGGTCAGGTCCAGGTTGTATACTTTATCCTTTGGTCCGTGCAAAATTTGATCGCGCAATGTTTTTATTGATGGGTGTAAACGCAATTGGAGGATGATACAGATTTTCTTATCGGTTTGTTTCTCTATTTCCCTGAGCGCATCCAGGTTCCATGGGTTCAACACAATGGGTTTTTCACATATGGCATGGGCATCATTCCTCAATGCAAGCCGGATATGAGAATCATGCATATAATTGGGGGAACAGATACTCACGTACTCAACTTTCATGTCGCCGAGTCTCGGTTTTGATATTGATAACCGGTGTAGTTTGTCGAGATGCCGGTCAAACCGTTCCGGTTCGATGAAGAAATCGGCCTCCGGGAAATAACCATCGATAATTCCGACACCATCATAAGGATCGAGTGCGCATATAAGTTGGTTTCCGGTTTCTTTAATTGCTTTCATGTGCCTTGGGGCGATGTAACCGGCAGCGCCAATCAGGGCAAAATTTAAAGGTTTGGTAGATTCAGCCATTGTTTATTTTTCCAGTTTGGTGACCCGGCCTTCATTGGTAAGCCGGTATTGATCGTGACTTTCGGAACAGGTAGCCAATCCCTTTTCATTAAAATGCAAGCGGTGGCCATATTCGCTCATCCAACCCACCAAACGGCCGGGATTACCCACGATGAGCGCATAGGCCGGAACATCTTTGGTAACAACGGCGCCAGCCCCGATGAAAGAAAAAGAACCAATTTCATTGCCACAGACAATGGTGGCATTTGCCCCGATGGAAGCGCCCTTTCGTACCCACGTTTTCATATATTGGTCACGCCGCAAAATCTGACTTCGTGGATTGATCACATTGGTAAAAACCATGGAAGGGCCAAGAAATACATCGTCTTCACAAATGACGCCGGTGTATATTGAAACATTGTTTTGAACTTTGACATTCCTGCCAAGGACCACATCAGGCGAAACTACAACATTTTGTCCAAGATTGCAGTTCTCACCAATAATGCATCCCTTCATGATGTGTGTAAAATGCCAGATTTTTGTTCCTTTTCCAATTGTACACCCTTCATCAATTACCGCGGTACCATGGGCAAAATAAATTCTTTCCATGATCAATGGTTTAAATAATCAAGAACATTTTGTGTAATATAAATCAATTGTTCTTCCTCGAGCTCAGTATGCATCGGCAGGGAAAAAACGGAAGCACAAAGATGCTCGGTCACGGGGAAATCACCCGGTTTATAACGTGGGTCAAGATATGCTTTCTGCATATGCAAGGGTACGGGATAATAGATCATGGCCGGTATTTCACAGGTTGCAAGATACTCAATTAATTTCATCCTGTCAACATCTTTAGTTACCAGGGTATATTGATGAAAGACATGGTTTGATTTCGGATACCTGCCGGGAATTTTCAATTTCGGAAGTTTCCTGAAAGCATGGTCATAAAAATCAGCCACCTGGCGGCGTTTTTCCGCATATTCGTCTAAGTGGGGAAGCTTTGCATTTAAAATAGCAGCCTGAATACTGTCGAGCCGGGAATTGACGCCAATATGGTCGTGATAGTACCGCACTGTCATTCCGTGATTGACAACACTGCGCATCTGTTTGGCCAGATCGTCGTCGTTGGTGAAAATGGCGCCTCCGTCACCATAACATCCCAGATTTTTTGACGGGAAAAAAGAGGTGCACCCGATATGGCCAATGGTCCCTGATTTTCTCGTGGTACCGTCGTCAAACCTGTAATCGGATCCAATCGCCTGACAATTATCTTCGATCACATAAAGATTGTATTCCCGGGCAATGGCCAGAATCTCTTCCATAGGAGCGGTTTGGCCGAAAAGGTGTATCGGAACAACAGCCTTGGTTTTAGGGGTTATGGCACGTTTAATTGCTTCCGGGTCAATATTGAAGGTTTCGGGGTCAACATCCACCAGTACCGGAGTAAGTTTAAGCAGGGCTATTACTTCAGTGGTAGCGATAAATGTAAATGAGGAGGTGATCACCTCATCGCCAGGCTGAAGTCCCAGCGCCATCATAGAAACCTGAAGTGCATCGGTACCATTGGCGCAGGGGATCACATGTTTGACGCCGAGATATTTCTCAAAATTTTCCTGAAATGTTTTTACTGCCGGGCCATTGATGAATGCGCATGAGTGAATTACTTCCTCAATTCCCTTATCGATTTCGGCCTTAATGCCCAGGTATTGGCTGTGCAGATCGACCATCTGGATTTTTTTCATTACAAAACAATTAATTGAGTTCATGAGTTTAATCGCTGCAAAATTAAAATTATTGCTTATGAAGGGCTAATTATTTTTAATTTTAGAGTTTGGAACGAAAAAAACATTGAAATAAAAACCGAAAATAATGAAAAAGTTTGCTGTAATTTTATCCGGTTGCGGAGTTTTTGATGGGGCTGAAATCCAGGAAGCCGTTCTTACATTGCTTGCTATTGACAAGCTGGGCGCTACGTATCAATGTTTTGCCCCCGATATGTTGCAATACCATGTTCTGGATCATTTAACAGGGAAAGAGATGCCCGAAAAGCGAAATGTCCTGATTGAATCTGCCCGGATTGCCCGGGGAAAAATAGAGCCCCTCGACAGATTTAAGGCAGGTGAATTCGATGCGCTGGTTTTTCCGGGTGGATTTGGTTGTGCAAAAAATTTATCAACATGGGCCTATGAAGGCGACCGTTGTACAGTACTTCCATCCGTAGAAAAAGCTGTCATGGCGATGTTTGAGGCTAAAAAACCCATCGGGGCCATGTGTATTGCGCCGGTCATCCTGGCCAAATTATTTAAAGGATCCAATTTTACAACCGGCGATGACACCTCTTCCGGTTCCTTCATCCGGAAAATGGGAAATAAATTTACGCCGGCCGATCATGGGGAGGTTGTGATTGACAGGGTAAGAAATTTGTTTACCACACCCTGTTATATGCTGGATGCGACCATCAGCCAGATTGCAGAGGGAACAGAAAACCTGGTGAGGGAGATGCTGAAAACAGCCTGATTAAAAGGCAACAGGTACCCGGGTTGTTTCCCTATCTTAGGGTTAAATATATTCTTTGATAACAATTTCGCCACGTAAGGCCATCAATCCATTGTAGGCCAAAGCTTTCATTTCATCCTCACCGGGGTAAATGTGAACCGGGGCCAATTTGTAGACCCGTTCCTGAATCCAGTTGACGAAATTTTTATCATAGGCCACTCCTCCGGTAATCAGGATTGCATCCACTTCTCCTTTCAGCACCGTGTACATTTCCCCGATTAGTTTTGCGATCTGGTATGCCATGGCATGATAGATAATCTCGGCATTGGCATCGCCGGCATCGACCATTTTTTCAACCATTGCAGCATCGTTTGTACCAAGATATGCAACCAGGCCACCTTCCCCTTTTACCATTTTTTGAACCTCTTTCAGCGTGTATTTACCACTGTAACAAAACTTCACAAGTTCACCAACCGGCAATGTTCCGGAACGTTCGGGGCTGAACGGGCCCTCCCCGTCGAGGCCCTGGTTTACATCAATAACACGACCCTTTTGATGTGCGCCAACAGTAATCCCCCCGCCAAGATGTACCACAATAAGGTTCAGGGTGTCGTATGGTCGATGGATTAATTTGGCATATTCGCGGGCTACCGCTTTTTGGTTCAATGCGTGAAATATGGAACGCCTCTGAAACAAAGGATGTCCCGATATCCGGGCAATGTCGTCCATCTCATCCACAACAATCGGATCCACAATATAGGCTTTTGCATTTGGAAGTGCATTCACTATATCCCTTGCAATAAGCCCTCCCAGGTTACTGGCATGCTCGCCCAGCGGGCTGTTCATTAAATCTGCAACCATGACATCGTTCACCTCATAAACCCCCGAAGGAATTGGCTTCAGCAAACCACCTCTTCCAACCACAGCATGAATGTCATTTAATTGAATGTCGGCAATCTGAAGTTGTCGTAAAATGATCTCTTTACGATAGGTGAACTGGTCGGTGATTTTTGAAAAACCGCTTAATTCTTCGGGACTATGTTTGATGTTTTTCAGAAAAACGGGTTCTGTATTCTGAAAAACTGCGATCTTGGTTGAAGTTGATCCCGGATTGATAGCAAGAACCTTGAAGTCTTTCATTCGTTCGTTATTAATGATTCGATTTGTTGGTTATTCTTTGTTTACTGTGGTTGATTCCATATGTAAAGTAAATTATAAACCCGATGGCCATCCAGATAATCAGACGGAGCCAGGTATCCAACGGCAAGGCCAGCATCTGGACCAGGCAAATCAAGGCTCCGAGCAAAGGAATCAGTGGAACGAACGGGGTTCGAAAAGGACGATGGATATCAGGCCGGGTTTTTCGCAGAACGATAATGCTGATGCAAACAATGGCGAAAGCAAGGAGGGTCCCGATAGAGACCAGTTCCCCAAGGATGCTAATGGGTAATATCCCTGCCAGGACAATGGCAACCAGCCCGGTGAGGATGGTACTGATGTATGGAGTTTTAAATTTCGGGTGTACCTTTGAAAAAAGAGGGGGTAAAAGCCCATCTTTCGCCATCGAATAAAATATTCGGGGTTGGCCCATCAGCATTACCAGAATCACTGAACTGAGGCCGGCAATGGCAGCAATTTTAACAATCGGACGCAACCAGAACATTCCTTTTCCCATAGCATCAACTCCAACAGCAACCGGATCGGAAACATTCAGGGTTGTATAACTTACAATTCCGGTAAGGACAATGGCAACCAGAATGTATAAAACAGTTGAAACACTTAAGGAACCAAGGATACCAATGGGCATATCCCGTTGTGGATTACGGGCCTCCTGTGCCGCTGTCGATACGGCATCAAAGCCGATATAGGCGAAAAAGATGACCCCGGCCCCACGGAGGATACCGCTCCACCCAAAATGGCCCCATTCCCCGGTATTTTTTGGGATAAACGGATCCCAGTTCCCCGAATAAACAAAAGCAAACCCAATCGCTATAAAGAGAATAATGACCGCAACTTTGGTAATAACCATAATATTATTAAAGTTTGCCGATTCCCGGATCCCGATAATAAGCAAAAGGGTTAAAACCGCTATGATAAACATGGCCGGCAGGTTAATAATGGCAGTTACATGGGGCAATGCCCCGACATTTACCCCCTGGGCTGTTAAACTTGTGGCCAGGTTTTTTGTTAATTCCTGCCATCCCATGTCAGGGACTTCCACCAGCACGGACCCGGTTGCCGCTGTAAAAGCGGTAGGGATGAAAATACCAAAATCTTTCAGAAAGCTGACCATATAACCCGACCACCCAACCGATACCGTGGCAGCGGCAAAAAGATATTCCAGAATCAGGTCCCATCCGATAATCCATGCAAGAAACTCTCCCAATGTAGCATAGGAATATGTATAAGCGCTTCCGGATATCGGGATCATGGAAGCAAATTCTGCATAGCACAATCCTGCAAATGCACAGGCAATCCCGGAGATAATAAAAGAGATAACAATCCCGGGGCCGGCATATTGGGCGGCAGCCTGACCGGTAAGGACAAAAATCCCGGCGCCAATGATGGCCCCGATTCCTAATGTGGTAAGATTAAGCCCGGTAAGGGTTTTTTTTAATCCCGATTTGTTATCTTGTGCTTCCTGAAGTAAATCTGTAAGGGATTTGGTAATAAACAGGTTTCTGGCCATAATCAGGGTTTGGGATGGTGGGGGCTAAATGGCGGCAGCCATCACAATGCTGGCCTGTTTTGACTCTTCGGTATCCGATCGGGAAGTCAGTACGATGGGAGCTGCGGCCCCAAGGACAACTGCAGCCAGTTTGGCGTTGGATGAAAAACCAAAAGCTTTATAGAGTATATTGCCGGCCTCGATATCCGGTGCAATCAAAAGATCGGCATCGCCAGCCACTTCACTGACAATCCCTTTGTGTTTTGCGCTGGCCGAGCTCACGGCATTATCGTAAGCAAGGGGCCCATCAATGATACAGTTCTTTATCTGACCACGCTGGGCCATTTTCGACAACAGGGCCCCATCGATGGTGGCAGGCATCGCTTCATTAACCATTTCAACAGCAGCCAGAACAGCAACCTTGGGCTTGGAATACCCAAGTTTGTTCATAAAATCGACAGCGTTGGATGTAAGTGCAACCTTGGTTTTAAAATCGGGCGCCGGGATCATCGCAGCATCGGTCAAACCGAGTAATTTATGATAGGTTGGCACCTCAAACAGGGCAAAATGAGAGAGTACCTCCCCTTTCCTGAGACCGTTCTCTTTATCAAGCACCCCCCTGAGAAATACTGCAGTCGGTACATTGCCCTTCATCAAAATATCGGCCTGTTTGTCACGGACCATTTTAACGGCTATTTTTACTGAATTCGCATCAACCTCTTCATGGATGATTTTCATCCCACTTACATCCAGCTTTAGCCTTTGAGCGATGTCGTGAATTTTCTTTTCATTTCCTACCAGGATTGCCTGCACCAAACCCATTTTATCAACCGCACATATGGCTTCCAAACAATGCTCGTCGTGGGCTACGGCTACGGCCAGTTTTTTCTTCCCCGATTTGGTCGCCAGTGCGTTAAGATCCGATAATTTAGTCAAACAAGTAGTGTCTCCCTTTTGGGTCATCGTGGCCATAACTCTCTTTCCTCCTGAAATTTTTATTTAACGAACGTGTTAACGATTGATTATTGATGGGCAAACCTACATGAAATTTAGCAAACAGACAAGAAGTCACTAAAAAAAATTGCGTTTAAAAAAATTCCTAACTTTGTTGCATGTTGTTAACCTGGATTTATGGAACTGCCTTTTGCTGAATCGTACAAGATAAAGATGGTTGAAGCCATCAGAAGAAGCAGTCGTGAAGAACGCGACCGATGGATAAAAGAAGCCGGATACAACCTGTTCAGGTTAAAAAGCGAACAGGTTAACATCGACCTGCTGACCGATTCGGGGACTGGCGCCATGAGCGATAAACAATGGTCGGAATTAATGCTTGGTGATGAAAGTTACGCCGGGGCGTCCTCCTACTACAAAATGAAAAATGCCATCCTTGAAATCCTTGGATATGAATATTTTCTCCCGACACACCAGGGCCGCGCAGCAGAAAATGTATTGTTTTCTGTATTGGTCAAGGCAGGTGACATTATTCCCGGCAATTCCCATTTTGACACCACCAAGGGACATATTGAATTCCGCAAAGCCTTTGCCGTAGATTGTACAATCAATGAGGCTTTTAATACTACTGTCCACCATCCTTTCAAAGGAAATGTTGACCCTGAAAAGCTTGAAAAAATACTGAAGGCCCATGGCGATAAAATTCCGTTCATCATCATGACCATTACTTGCAACTCCTCCGGCGGACAACCTGTATCGGTTGAAAACCTGAAAATGGTTCGCCAATTGGCTGATAAATACGGTAAACCGATAGTTTTTGATTCGGCAAGATTTGCTGAAAACGCCTATTTCATAAAAAAAAGGGAACCCGGATATGCAGATAAAACAATCCGGGAAATTGTACTCGAAATGTTTTCCTGTGCAGATATTATGACCATGAGCTCAAAAAAGGATGCCATCGTCAACATGGGTGGTTTTATTGCCATGAGGAGCAAAGAGCTACATCAAAAAGCCAGTGTCTATAATATTATGTTCGAGGGTTTTATAACTTATGGGGGAATGTCGGGCAGGGATATGAATGCCCTGGCGCAGGGGCTTTATGAAGGCACTGAATATGATTACCTTGAGACCCGGATCAGACAGGTGGAATATCTCGGGGCCCGGCTGATGGAATTTGACATCCCGGTACAACAACCCATCGGGGGGCATGCTGTTTTTATTGATGCCAAACGTTTCCTGCCCCGGTTACCCAAAGAAGAATTCCAGGCACAGACACTGGCTGTGGAATTGTATCGTGAAGCCGGTGTGCGGGGTGTGGAAATTGGCGCGCTCATGGCCGACCGTGATCCGGTAACACGGGAAAACCGATATCCGGAACTCGAATTAATGCGATTGGCTATTCCGAGACGGGTTTATACCAACAACCACATGGATGTGGTTGCCATTGCGTTGAAAAACCTCTGGGACCGTCGCGACATCATCACCAGAGGCTTAAAAATAACGAGTGAAGCCCCCATCATGAGACACTTTACCGTTGGCCTTGATTTAGTGTAAACCCGGCCATGGAAAAAAAATATAGGAAACAATCCAGATACCAGCGTATTTTCGAACAACTCCACCTCCTGATGTCCAAATCGTTGGATCCGGATGCCCGAATGGCAACCATGGTGGCATTGCTACATCATAAAATGGATTATTTTTTCTGGACCGGTTTTTATCTTTTAACTGCTTATCCCCTTTAGGCAAGTTGGTGAAGATTTTCGATAAATTGATC
>DYSO01000233.1 GCA_020718225.1 Draconibacterium orientale
ATTTACGATTTACGATTTACGATTTACGATTTACGATTTACGATTTACGATTTATGATTTGAATATCTTTGCATTCCGGTTATTAAATTTTGAGTCCACTCCAAAAAGAAGTTAATAACAAAAAATCTGATAATTTTCGGAGCGGACTCAATCGTAAATCGTAAATCGTAAATCGTAAATCGCAGATGCTTATTAAAATTCATCCTGACAATCCCGGTGAGCGGCACCTGAAAATCATCACCGATTGTCTTCAGAGCGGAGGTGTGATTATCTATCCTACCGATACTGTATATGGGTTGGGATGCGATATCAAACAGATCCGGGCGGTTGACAGGGTAGCCCAGATCAAGGGGATCAAAAGGGAGAAAGCCAATTTTTCTATTATTTGTCATAGTCTCAGTCAGCTTTCAGGTTTTACAAAGCCCATACCCAACCACACTTTTAAGGTTATGCGAAGGTCATTGCCAGGGCCTTTTACATTTATCCTGAATGCAAACAGTGAAGTTCCCCATGTTTTTCAGAGCAGGAAAAAATCTGTCGGTATCCGTATCCCCGACCATAAGGTTCCCCGGATGATTGTTGAACGGTTGGGCAATCCCATCATGACGACCTCGATCCACCATGAGGATGAGATTGTCGATTATCTAACCGACCCTGAGCTGATCTATGAAAAATTCCACAAGTTGGTTGATATTGTTATCGATTCCGGCCCGTGCGGTAATGTACCCTCTACTGTTATCGATTGCACCAGCGAAGCGATGATCGTCATCCGTCAGGGCAAAGGGTTGATTGAGAACTATCTATGAAATGCTTAATGCAGCAATGAAAAACCTTTTTCATATTCCGGCGTCAGACCTGTCCGGTACTGAGGCTCCTGAAATTTTTGAAGCATTGATAAAAACTCCCGGTTTGCTGGTAGAGCGGATCATCAGTCGTGGCCAGGTCACCCCTGAGGGTGAATGGTATGACCAGGAGCTTGATGAGTGGGTAGCATTGATTTCGGGGCATGCGATGATCCGGTTTGAACCTGATGAGAGGATTGAACTGGCGCCGGGGGATTATCTTTTGATACCTGCTCACCGGAGGCACCGGGTTGAATATACTTCGGTTGATCCAGCATGTATCTGGTTGGCCATTCATGGAAATTTATGAAAATTAATTTGTATTTTGTAAGAAATACTGTACTTTTGCACCCTCAAAAACAAGAGGCGAATGATTCGCTAGCTCAGCAGGTAGAGCATCGCCCTTTTAAGGCGGGGGTCCTGGGTTCGAATCCCAGGCGGATCACCAAGGAGGCTTAACGGCCTCCTTTTTTTTTGCCCTGTTTCGATGCTTCAAGTGTTGGCAAATTCTTGCGATGTTTTTGGATGTTTAGAATTACAAAAATCTGATACCGTTAAAAATTGACACCTTGGAAACCTTACGTACATAAGCGAAGCATTAAATTAGTCCAAGCCCCAGGCTGATCACTTTTAAATTACTTATTATCAAATAGTTATAAAAATAAATATCTTGATAATCAGACATTAAGCGAACCCTAAAAAGGGTTCTTTTTTTTTCCATTCCTGCCACTAATTGTATTCGCAAGCCGAATAGTTATTTCTATATTACTATATTTCAATATTTTAAATTCCTTTAAGTGGATAAACACAGGGAACTCCTAATTCTCCGATCGGGTGACTGAATCACCAATGGTTTGAATATCCTTGCCATCTTCTTCTCGTACAGGCCTGTCCGTATCATCGGTCAGTGGCTGCGGTTCAAGATGATAAGTGAGTTTATTAATGGTCCCATTGAATGCGAAGGGAACCTCATAACGATACTTTACCAAAGAAACTCCAGTGCGGGTGTCCTTCCCGATGTCAAAGCTTTCATCCTCCGGGAACAATATCGGGGTACAATGCTCCATGTAATTGGTTGACACTTTCTTCCCATCTACATAAAGCAGGCCTGTACCTCCCTTACCCAATCCGGGACCGTCAGATCTGAATTCAAAAACAATGGTGTGCTTTCCCTTGCTAAGCGAAGGCCCTGACCATGTAGTCCGTTTGAGGTCTAACAAGTTATAGATAAAAACCGGTCTGCCTGCGCCGATCCGAAAAATTTTGGTGGTAAATACTGATAATACAAGGAAGGCGGCAGGAATCAATACGGTATTACTGAGGAACATCTTGAACCGCGACCAACGATTCTTCCGCCACCGGGCCGAAGCTGAGACGCAAATCAGGGAACTAAAAGAGAGTTATGGCCTTGACGGATTTTGCTGTGAAGAATTTGGAGCCACCGAGGCTGCTTTTCGGTGGGTTTGTGTAGCCTATAATCTGATGAGCCTGTATAAGATAGCATTGATTAACTCCAAGCATGATCCGACTTTGGCAACCTTGAAATTCCAATGCATTGCAATAGCGAGTTACCTTGTCAGACATAGCAGAAAAACGACGTTGGTGATGTCCGTAAGTGATCGACGAAGGGCCTTTTTTGACGGATTGTTCCAAAAAATCGAAAGTATTACGCCTAAGTCGAAATTTTTATTGAAGAATAAGTTTCTAATGAATTAATCAGGTTTATTGTTAATTAGTGTCTGTAAGAAATCCTCAAACTTTCAGTAAATCAGAGGTTTATT
>DYSO01000234.1 GCA_020718225.1 Draconibacterium orientale
ATCGGGCTACAGCAGCTTAAATTATTTTATGTTTTTATACTGGACTCATTCATTATAAACAAAATCCAAATAATATGAAAATTTCTATTTTTCCCAAAAAAATCATCCATTTGCAATTTCTGCTTGCTGTGGGTATGTTCTTCCTGATGTCGAATGTTTCAGCCGGAGATTTTAAAATCAAGGAAGGTGAAACGACATTAAAAATCAATACCAATACCTACCTTAAGTTAATAGTGAACAATTCACTGTCGCAATTTGGTACTGAGGAGATAAAAACCAGCGCAGGAACTTTTTCCACACTTACGGCCCAGGGTTATGGCTTTAGTGAAATTATCGGAAATCCCAACCTGCCGGTATTAAAAAAGCTTATTGAAGTTCCGGTGGGCGCCACATTTGATATCCGTATTCTAAACCAGCGTTTCAGGGAATATTCATTAAAGGATTTTAACATCAGCCATCCGCTGATCCCCACCCAGGCGCCTTTATCAAAAAGCATCACAAATCCCGACCAGGTAAAATTTGCTTTTAATACTGCGATCTATCAGAACGATGAATTTTATAAAAACCAGTTGGTAACCGTTACCCCGGTGGGGATTATGAGAGGCGTCAGCCTGGCCCGTCTTGAAATATCACCCGTTGAATACAATCCTGTAACAGGAATGATCAGGGTCTACGACAACCTGGAAGTTGAGATTATCTTCCCGGGAGCCAATATCGGACGTACCCTGGAGATGAAAAATTCAACCTATTCCCCTTACTTTGAGGGAAATTATCAGATGCTGGCCAATTTTAAACCGATCTCCCCGGATGCTTTAATTACGGCTTCACCGGTTACCTATGTTATTGTTTCCAATGTGATGTTCCAGACTGCCTTACAGCCTTTTATCCAATGGAAAACAAAGAAAGGGTTTAAAGTTATTGAAGCTTATACCAATGATCCAAATGTTGGCACTACAACAACTTCCATCAAAAACTATCTGACAAACCTCTATAATAACCCGCCTGCCGGATACAATGTCCCCAGTTTTTTACTGATTGTTGGCGATGTGGCCCAGGTGCCTACTTTTAGCGGAACAGCCGGTTCCCACGTAACCGACTTATATTATTGTGAATATACCGGTGATGATATCCCGGAAGTTTTTTACGGTCGTTTTTCAGCTACCAATGTGAACCAGCTTCAGCCTCAGATCGATAAAACTTTGGAATACGAACAGTATCTCATGCCCGATCCCTCATTTCTGGGCGAGGTAGTAATGGTTTCCGGTGTTGACGGGTCCCATGCCCCAACCTATGGCAATGGACAAATCAATTACGGCACAACCTATTATTTTAATGCCGCTCACGGAATACTGTCCCATACCTACCTTTATCCCCAATCAGGGAGCAGTTCGGCCCTGATCATCCAGAATGTCAGCGACGGGGTTGCCTATGGCAACTATACAGCCCACGGGAGTTCAAATGGTTGGGCCGATCCGGAGTTTTCAATTTCCGATATTGCCACCCTTCAGAATGCGCATAAATATCCGTTGATGGTCGGCAATTGTTGCTCAACCAGTACTTATGAGACGAACTGTTTTGCAGAGGAATTGCTCAGGGCTGCCAATAAAGGGGCCCTGGGTTATATCGGCGCATCCAACAGTTCCTATTGGGATGAAGATTATTGGTGGGGAGTGGGTTTTAAAGCCGTTAGCGTGAACCCGACTTATAATGCCGATCATCTCGGGGCCTATGATATTACCTTCCATGACCACGGTGAAGCCTCGTCAGAATGGTACATTACCCAGGGACAGATGTTCGTCGGAGGGAATATGGCCGTTGAAGAATCCAGTTCGAGCATGAAAACCTATTACTGGGAAACCTATTGTTTAATGGGCGATCCTTCTTTATCCGTTTACTTTTCAGTTCCCCAACCGGTAACTGCAAACTATTCTTCGGCATTGCTGGTCGGTATGAGCTCTTTTAATGTGAATACCGAGGAAAATGCCTATGTTGCCTTATCCATGAACGGAGTATTATTGGATGCAGGGATTGCTGATGCCACGGGTGTTGTATCCCTCCTCTTTGATCCGATCACCGCTCCCGGCACAGCGGATATCGTTATCAACAAACAAAACCGTCAGCCACACATCGGTCAGATTACCGTTGCCCCCGCAGAAGGCCCTTATGTTACCCTCGACAGCTATACCATTACCGATGCTTCTGGTAATAACAATGGCCAGGCCGACTATGGCGAAGATATTCAGCTCAATGTGAAATTAAACAATGTGGGGGTTGAACTGGCAAGCAATGTTACCGGAACTATTTCCACCGAAGATCCTACCGTCACCATCACCAGCGATAATTTTAATTTCGGCGATATTCCTGCCGGAGGCAATACCACAGGGAATGATGCTTTTTCCATGACCATTGCCGATTTTATCCAGGACCAGCACCATGTTTCCTTTGACCTGGCCCTTACCGACGGAACTTCAACATGGAATTCAACGCTGATCTTAACATTGAACGCACCTGTTTTAACGGTAGGGAACATGACCATTTCAGACCCGACCGGGAATGGAAATGGCCGTCTTGACCCGGGCGAAACCGTCGACATCATG
>DYSO01000235.1 GCA_020718225.1 Draconibacterium orientale
TGAAGTAGCCGCAATAAAATTGCGGGGTTTTAACCTAAATCTGAAACAATAAATTGAAATAAATTTTGACTTTGGTACAAATCCGTTGCAAGGTTTCCAATGATCAGCCATTGAATAATGTACACCAGGGTGACATTTTTTCCGGTCCATTTCACTGCCCGCATTACCAAATGTTTCCCATAACTGGTTTCTGCGTATCTGATTACCCCCAGATATGCTGCCATGAATAGCGCTGTCCAGGCAAAAAACAGAATGTGGTGATGGTAATACCCACCTATCCCCGTCAGGTTGTGTGAAATGGATGCAGCCCACGGAAGAGTGAATATGACAAAAACCCACAGGATGATCAGCAAAATAATCTGTGCCATTTCATTCTTTTTTTGAACAAAATCATATTTACGGATGAGCAGGCGCCAGCTATATCCGGTCAGGACATAAGCAAACCATGGGAATAAAGGGAAATAGCTCGTTTCACCCGAATCTATGAAAAACGCGGAAAGATAGGAATATATATCCGGTGGGGAGGTTTGTGAAGGGAGAAACTGACCCAATAAAACCATGGCAATGGCCATAAGAAAATAGAGAAGAGGCTGGTATTGAAATACAATACGCAACCATCCGATGACGATCAGACTTAACCCTGCGAGGGTAAGGATATCGGCACCAAAAATGTAGAATAAGGGATCGGCCTCAATTTTTCCAAAGTAGATTTGTAACAGTAGATTTGCCGACCGGAAAACATTCAGGAAAATCCCTCCGGCAAAAAGCAGCAACCCTCTTTTCAGGAAGTACCTGAAAGGCCTTTCGGAAGAGGCCAGAAAATATCCCATCACTGCAAGAAAAACCGGGGCACAGGGAGGACCTCCCCAAAAAAGCGAAAGTTTACCAATGAAACTCCCGTATAAGTCGGTCGTGCCAAATTGTTCCATGATATGTACCTGTATCATGAAAAGAACCGCTAACCCCTTTAACAAATCGGCAGTGCCATCGCGGGATTTTTTAACCGGAAGGGAATCAGCCATAGATTATTTTAGCAAGAGTGACAACTTTACCTTTGGTAAAAGTAAAAATTTTTTCTTTCTGCACAATGGAAATCCAAGGTTAAATGAACATTCGTTCACAATGCCATAAATTTTCTATTTTTGTAGATCTACAATTTTTTATTGTATCATCCAGGAAAAGATAAAATATAATCAGAAAAGCAATGAATCAGATGAAATATGGGTGGTTTTTCATTCTCTTTGTGTTTTTTTCAGCTCAGGTCCGGGGACAGGAGCGAGAGGCTGCGGATACACTCACATTGACCGAAGTGGAGGTATATGGGAAGAGGGTCCCTGTTTATCCTGTTTCGCCTATGTTAATGAAGGATTATAGCTATGAAGCGATTCACGATCTGGGCGACTTTTTGCGCCAGGAGCCGAATGTTTCCGGTATCCGAAAGGGGGGCATTGCCATTGACCCTGTGGTCAGGGGGTTTAAATACAATCAGGTTACCGTTTTGTTAAACAACGGTGTAAAAATTGAAGGAGGGTGCCCCAACAGAATGGACCCGGTAGTTTCGCATGTGGAGAACGAAGAGATCAGGCAGGTAGATATTGTCAAAGGCCCCTATGTTTTGAAGTATGGCCCGGTTATGGGGGCGTTGGTCAACATTCAAACATGGCAGCCGGAGCTGTACACGCGCCCTTCCATCCATGGGAAAGCAATCTATGGGTTTGAATCAAACTGGAATGGCCAGCATGAGCACATTGAGATTGCAGGGGGTAACAGATTTATTTCCTTCCGTGCCAGTGGCGGATTTAAAGGATATGGTAGTTATACAGCCGGAAACGGGGAATTGTTTAATTCTTCTTTCAGGAAATCGTATGCTTCGGTAGCTGCGGGGGTCAGGATCAAAAAAGATCAGCAATTGACCCTTTCCTATACCTACGATCAGGGAAATGATGTTCAGTTTCCTGCTTTGCCCATGGATGAACGATTAGACCAAACACAAAATGTTACGGTTAACTACAAAGCGGTGAATCTGCGAAAAATATTGAATTCGTTACAGGTACAGGCTTATTTTTCTCCGGTACATCATGTTATGGATAACTACGACCGGTCATCCAGTCAGACAATGAAGGCGGTAACTACCGTGGATGCCTGGAATGCAGGGGGAAAAGTGGCAGGAACGTGGAACTGGGGTAAAACCAAATACCTTGCCGGTTTTGATTTGGAACATATATATAAAGATGGAGAAAAAAAGATGACCATGAAAATGGTCATGAGTGGCGATACCTTCACATCCGTGAAATATGTGAATGTTTTTAATAAGTCGGTATGGAACAATGGAGGTGTCTTTGGAGAAGTGCAAGCCCGTTTTGGCACCGTTGATTTTACGGCAGCCCTCAGGATTGACTATAATCAGGCCAATTCGGCCGATACTTTCCGTTTGGTAAGAGATGGAGTAGCCTATTTTGACCAGCTGAATTCCGGTTTCCTGAACTTTAGTTTCAGCATGGGAGCAAAGAAAAAACTCGTTTCTGATCTTTATTTAACAGCAGCCTTGGGACTGGGTACCCGAAGTCCGTCGA
>DYSO01000083.1 GCA_020718225.1 Draconibacterium orientale
GTACGATCCAGCCCATCAGCCATATTCTGCGTATATCCAACGGTTTTTATCACGGTATAGTCCACAGGATCCCCGGCTGTAAAAAAAATGGACATGGGGATTTTTATCTGTGTCCATATACCAGGTTGCAGATCTAAAGAATAAGGCGTGATGGGAATGAAGGTAGATTTCGTGTTGTAGGTGTCTTCGAAAAAAACTTTTGGGAGATAATCAGCAGGGAACAATGATTCAGACCTTAAGAAGAAGGTCAGGGTATCCCCTGTTGAGATATTTTTTGCAGTCCAGTCAAGACCTGCAGCGATGGCAAACCAGTTACCCCCGGTATTTGAAGTCCAGTGAAGCCGCAAGGAATTCATTCCCTGCTGTGCCGGGATTTCAGATTCAACGGGGAACCGACGCCCTTCACTTCCCATCCGTTCCAGGATACTTGGCGGATATTCTTCCATCCAGCTATAACTATACGATTCCGGGTCGGGACTGTCCTGAAAATAGAGCCAGGTCTGACCAATCCCATGGCTAACAGGGCCCAACACCAGCAATACCAGCATCAGTATTTTTATAAGGAAACGGTGCATTTTATGTTTCATAGGGACTGATTTTGAATGTGTGCCGGATATTTCGGAGGCTAATTTACATATGAATTTATTTAATTATTGCATTTTTTATGAACATGGTTACGCCACTCCAATGAATGATTAAAATCAAGCTACGTCAGTACTACTTCAGAATGTAAAAAAGAATCAGTAACATTATGGTTTACAATATTATATCAGAATTGCAAAATGAATTCTACGAGGTTTTCATCGCTGTCAAGCAGCAACCGTTTCCGGATCCTGTAACGGCGTGTTTCAACGCCACGGTAACTGATATTGAGCAATGGTGCAATTTCTTTCGAAGTCAGGTTGAGCCGGAGATAAGCACACAGTTTCAAGTCGCTTTGGGTTAATTCCGGATAATTGGATTTAAGTCTTTTAAAGAAATCGGCATGTGCCTGATCAAAGAGTTCTTCGAAGACTTTCCAATCATTATCGTCCGTGATATTTTTATTGATGAGGGAGAGGATTTTTGAATTAAAATTCGCCGGGTATTGATTTCCAATCTGTTTTTTTTGGTTTTCGAACTCCTTTTTTATTTCGATGAGGAGTTCATTCTTTTTAATAATGGCCATGGTTGAATCAGCCAGTTGAATATTTTTATGCGATATTTCTGATTGAAGTTTTTCATTTTGCAACTTCACAATTTCCTGTTCTGCCTGTTGTTTTTCAATGAAGAGTTTGGATTCTGCTTCTTTTCTGATTTTTAACTGTTGCCGCAACAAGCGGCGGCGGAAAACTGCATGTATGATAAAAATGGCAATCAGAAAGATAATTCCGTAGAAAACATACGCAAGCGGGGAAGCAAAAAATACCGGTTTGACCCTGAAATGCAACTTGATGGGCGCTGTTATGACACCGGTCGGAGAGATGGTACGCACCTTTAATGTATATTCCCCCCTGGGCAAGCGCATATAACTCACATCCGATTTTGCTGACCATTGACTCCAATCAGGATCAAAAGGTTCGAGTTGATACTGGAACATTTTTTCCGAAATGCGGTGGTCGGTATAGGTGAAAGAGACAAAAAGGCTGTTCCGGCTATGGTCCAGGGTGAATTTCCGGTCCCCCGTTTCGATGTTGATCTGATCGCCCGCTGAATTCATACATTTTACTTCACGAAACATCAGTTTGGCATTATCATTACCGGAAAATTTGAAAGAAGGTTCCGGTAAAACAGCAAAACCGTCGTCGAGGCAAAGCAGGTTTAATTTTTTATTCAGGTTAACAACGTTTTCGTACCCCTGTACCATATTAAGACCGAAAAGGGGAAGAAAGAAACGGAACATAAGGTTGGCCTTGTTCTCTTTTATTTCAAAAACCCCGATATCGTTGTTGCGGATCAGACAGTACCTGTTTTCGGCGATTTTTACAATATTTGTAGCATTTTCAAAGCCTTCCAATTGTTTATTGAGTTCTGTATAAGGGATGATTTTATGCATTAAATCATCATAGGTATAGAGTGATTTCCCGGTTGCAAAAATGATCCTCTCTTCGATTTTGAATACCCGGATGTTAAAATCAGAAGGAAACCCGTCTTTTTTCCCATAACCCGTCATGCTGGAAATGGTATCCAAATCGTCAGACAAACGAAGCCGATAGAGACCTTTGACTGCGTGTCCAATCCAGATGTTGTTTAAATGGTCAATTTCCATATATCGGGATGGTTCAATAAAGCCTTTGACCTGAAGGTAGAAACGCCAATGGTTTTCCGATTTTTTATAGATCACCAGAGAGGAGTAAGTGCTTTGCACAAGATATTCCTGACCATTATTTATATATTTTTCAAGGGCAAAGCCACCGTTTTCAGTAGAAATCATTTTTAATTGATCTCCTTCAACGATGTAGGTCCCGTCGTTATGGCCGCAAAACAGATACCCGTCTATTTCTTTCAGTTCCCAAACCTGCCCCTGCCATTGATCCAGAAACCCTTTGTATCTGAAACGGCCCTCTTCCTTTTCGTTGAGATAGGTATAAATCCCGCGATTGGTACCAATATATAATGTATTGCCCACGAGGGCCGCAGTATAAACTGCCCCTAAGTGTTCCCCGGGTTCTTTATAAACGTCGAGTGGATTATTGAAGGAGATATTGTCGATGCCCCTGTCGAGTCCGGCCCAGATTCCGCCACGGTTATCTGTACACAGTGAAAGTACCGTATTGTTCTGCAGGGCATTCTTATTATGAAGATGGAACAACACGCGGCCTTGATAATCCAGGATAAAAATACCTTCGACAATCGTCCCGAAAATAATTTTATCCCCAACAACGATCCCATTGTTGATTTGAAACTTTTTAAGCGCTTCATTGGCAGGGACATTCCATGGAACCATGGTTTTTCCATCGTAAAGAAAAACCCCTTTCGAAGAAGTACCAATAAGGATTGAACCATTTTTATAGGGCAGTACCGTTTTTACCTCAGTTCCTGTAAGTATCTCACGGGTTGTCAGCAGGATCAGGGAATCGTTGACAAGTTCAAAAAAACGGCCATCGACGGCATGAACGAACATCCTGTTGTTTGCCTTGAGTAAAAAGATGACGGAAGAGGGCAGCGGAATGGGTTTAACCGAGTGATGGTCATAGACAAAAAGGGCAGAAAAACTTTGAAAATAGACTTTGTTGTTACATTGAACAATTTTCCATATCTCATCATTGTGTAACAAAAAGTTGTTCAGCAATGGTTTCAAGGAGTGATAACGCAATTCCTTGAACAAATCTTCTTCCCAAAAACCAAAATCTTCATACGACCCGGTATAGACTTTTTGGTCGTCCGATACCAGTACCGACCTTACAATCGTTTGATCCGGAATGGGGTATAATTTCCAATGCGCCCCGTCAAACTGGAGCAACCCGTTATTGTTGCCTGCATAGATAAAACCCCTGTTGTCGGCATCCATAGACCAGTTCTGGCTTCCTGCCCCATATACCGGCTGGGAATAATGAGTCACATTAAAGGATGACTGACCCTGGGAAACCAGGTTTGACAGAAAGGTTATCAGGGTGAAAATCAAATTCATTTTCATGGTTGCAGATTGGCCGGTGCCGGAGTCAGGCTCTATTCTACCTCAAAAGTACATAAATTAAATCATTGTAAAACGCTATCTTTGTCACCATAACAGATGGAGTTATGAAAACCGGGGGATTAATCCTGTTTATTACGATTGTTACGATAATCTATGGACTGGTCAATTATTATCTTTTTTCCAGGGCCATTCAGGTTTTCCCTTCCGGGAGCCCATACCAGGCCTGGTTTATCATTGCTTTCTGGTTGATTGTTTCAACCTTTATCCTGGCCCGTATCCTTGAGCGGGTTTATCCATGCGGATTTACAGGGGTCATTACATGGATTGGTTCTTTCTGGCTGGCATTCATGCTGTACTTTTTAATGGTTGTCATCCTGATCGATCTGGTAAGGTTATCCGACCATTTTTTTCACTGGCTTCCCTCCATTATTTTTTCTGATTATCAGAAAACAAAAACCCTCCTCTTTACTGCCTCGGTTGCTTTGGTTACCCTTGTTGTGGTGGTTGGGTTTATCAATGCAAGGATCCCGGTTATCAGGGAAATCAACCTCAATATTGATAAAAAAGCAGCGGATGGTCAAACCCTGTCGATTGTAATGGCTTCCGATATCCATCTTGGAACGATCATCTCGAGGAGAAAAGCGACAAGACTGGTGGAAACCATTAATTCTTTAAAACCCGACATCGTTTTGTTTGCTGGTGATATTGTGGACGAAGACCTGGCCCCGGTCATCAAAAACGATCTCGGGAAATCGCTCTCCGGAATTCACTCCAGATTAGGCGTTTATGCCATTACTGGAAACCACGAATACATTGGTGGCGCAGAACCTGCTATCCGGTATCTTCAGCAACACGGGATCACGATGCTACGCGATACAACCATTTTCATCGATCACAAATTTTACCTTGCTGGCCGCGATGATCGCGATAAACCGCGTTTTACGGGTAAAACCCGCAAGGGATTGGATGAGGTACTGTATGGGGCCGATCGCTCCTATCCGATCATCCTGATGGACCATCAACCTTTTTCATTGGGTAAAACCGCTGCCCAGGGCGTCGATTTATCGCTGTCGGGGCATACCCATCACGGGCAATTATGGCCATTCAATTACATCACCTCCGCCATATATGAAATAAGCCACGGGTATAAACAGATCGGGAAAACCCATTTTTATGTTTCATCGGGTTTTGGCACCTGGGGACCGCCGGTCAGATTGGGAAACCGGCCTGAAATAGTTCACATTAAACTTACCTTTAACCAATGACCATCAACCCATGAACATCACAGGCAAACCCTCTGTCCGGACATTTTCAGTGATGGCCGTTTTTCTGCTTCTGGGAATTACAGCCATCCTTGCCGTTCTGATCTTTAACCACAGGAGAATCAATCCGGAAAAGAGTATCGTTAAAAAACCACATACTGCATATAAGATTAACATCGACAGCCTTGAAATAATAACCGGGACCATTGGTACAAACCAGAATCTCTCCACACTCCTTTCCAGTCATATTTCCAACCAGCTGATCGATCGGATTTCCAGGGAAACCAGGAATATTTTTGATGTAAGGAAAATCCGTGCCGGAAATCGTTTTGCCAGGATAACAACAAAAGATTCTACCCACAAAACCCTCTATTTTATTTATGAAATCAATACCATTGACTTTATCGTTTATGATTTTCGCGATTCGTTGAGGGTTTACCCGGATAAAAAGAAAGTTATCTCGCTACCGCGAACAGCTCGCGGGGTTATCAACACTTCCCTGTGGAATTGTTTTACCGAAAACCGGCTGGATATCAATCTTGGGTTGAGCTTATCGGATGTTTATGCCTGGACCATTGATTTTTATGGACTTCAAAAGGGCGATCACTTCAAGGTTATCTACGATGCATTGTTTGTGGATGATGCACCCTCAGGTATTGACCGGATCCGGGCGGCTATTTTCACCAGTGGCGGAAAGGATTATTATGCCTACTATTTCGACCAGCCCGGCGGGGGCGATTATTTTGATTCATCGGGTCAAAGCCTGCGACGTTCATTTCTCAAAGCGCCATTAAAATTTTCAAGGATCAGTTCCAGGTTTACGGCCTCGCGCAGACATCCGATCCTGCGCATATCACGTCCGCATTTTGGCGTTGATTATGCTGCTCCCCGCGGTACGCCTGTGGTTGCACTGGGTGATGGCCGTATTGAAAAGATGGGCTAGCATGGCGGTTACGGACGTTTCATCAGCATCCGTCACAATACTGCCTATACCACAACCTATGCCCATTTGTCGGGCTATGCCAAAGGATTAAAAACGGGTTCACGGGTCGAACAGGGCGAATTGATTGGATATGTGGGTAGCAGCGGACTCTCAACCGGGCCGCATCTTGATTTCCGGGTATATAAAAATGGCAGCCCGGTCAACCCCCTGAAACTCGAATCGCCTGCGGCGAAACCAGTTGACCCTGCTTCCATGGATAAATTCCGAAAACTGGCAGCCACCATGAAGGCCCGGCTGGATTCGATACGATAAAAAAGGTCGGTGACCTTGGGTTTGTTGTGATTTAACACATTCAAAATTAAAATAATATGAAAAATAAGAACATCCTTTTTTTACCTGTACTTATTCTGTTGACCTTTTCATCCTGTAACCAGCAGGGCGACGTGGTCCAGGTAAGGTTCGATGATATTGAAGATAAAGAAACACAAACACTTTCCATTATGAAAACACCTTTTGGGACCGTTGATAACAAGGAGGTATTTTTATATACCCTCACCAATGCCAATGGCATCATCGTAAAAATAACCAATTACGGAGGGATAATAACCTCCATTCTGATGCCTGACAAAAACGGGAAAACAGGCGATATCGCGCTGGGGTACGACACTTTAAATCAATATATTGCAAATACCCCATATTTCGGGGCCATCGTTGGACGTTATGCAAACCGAATTGCCAGAGGAACGTTTACCCTCAACGGGAAAAGGTTTAAACTTGCCATAAACAATGGAAATAATACATTGCACGGCGGCATCAAAGGGTTCGACAAGGTTGTATGGGATGCTGTAGAAATTGAGGATTCTGCAAGTGTCGGACTGGTTCTTACCCATCTCAGTAAAGATGGTGATGAGGGGTACCCGGGAAATTTAAAAGTAAAAGCCACTTATACACTCAACGACAGGGATGAGCTCAGGTTTATTATTGAAGCCACAACGGATAAGCCAACACCTGTAAATCTTTGCAACCACACCTATTTCAACCTTGCAGAAGCCGATACCAGTATTTTGGGGCACATACTTACCATCTATGCCGATCAGTTTACCGAAGTGAACAGGGAATTGATCCCGACCGGGAATCTGCCACCGGTACGCGGGACCTCCATGGACTTTAACACTTCGGTAGCAATTGGAGCTGGTATTGATAAGGTTCAGGGCGGTTATGACCACAATTATGTCTTGAGAAAACAAACCGGTGAATTGGCGATAGCAGCCCTGGTTTTTGATCCAAAAACAGGAAGGCAGGTAGAAATTTTTACAACACAGCCAGGTGTTCAGTTCTATTCAGGAAACTTCCTGGATGGTTCAATCGTCGGGAAAAAAGGGAAAGTCTATAAAAAACACTATGGATTATGCCTTGAAACACAGCATTTTCCTGATTCTCCCAACCAGCCGTCCTTTCCAAACACGATATTAAAACCGGGCAATACCTATTCTGAAACCACCCTATACAAGTTTTCAATTTTAAAATAAAACCCGTGGAATTTAATGTCCTTCTTTCTTCTGGAAGGAGACTGATCCATGGTTAAACTTAAATCAATATTTATTGGGGACGAAAGTCTGCTCGGCCATCGGGGGGCGCACGTAAGCTTTATCCTTTTCGAGCGGTGGCAGGATGATGGTTTCGCGTGGCACCTCTTCATAGGGGATCATGCTGAGTAAATGGTGTATACAGTTTAACCGGGCCCTTCTTTTATCATCTGCTTCAACCACATACCAAGGCGATTGTTTGGTATCGGTATAGGCAAACATCTCGTCCTTTGCTTTTGAATACTCCACCCATTTGGTGCGTGATTCAACGTCCATCGGACTGATTTTCCATCGCCGGGTCGGATCGTTGATCCGCTGGAGGAAGCGTTTTTCCTGTTCCTTATCGCTAACCGAGAACCAGTATTTGATCAGGATGATGCCTGAACGGATCAGCATATTCTCAAAATTCGGGCACGATCGCAGAAAGTCCCAGTATTCAGCCTCTGTGCAAAAGCCCATAACACGTTCAACGCCGGTACGGTTATACCAACTCCGGTCAAACAGCGCCAACTCCCCGCCCGCCGGAAGATGGGGCACATACCGTTGAAAATACCATTGTGACTTCTCTCTCTCAGTAGGGACCCCAAGCGCAACAACCCGGCAAACACGTGGGTTCAGCGATTCGGTGATCCTTTTTATGGCCCCTCCCTTGCCGGCAGCATCACGGCCTTCAAAGAGAACAACAACCCGGAGCCCTTTGTATTTGATCCACTCCTGAAGCCGGACCAAATCCAACTGGAGCTTTGCCAGTTCCTGTTCATAAAAGGTGCGCGGAAGTTTATCATGTCCTTCATCTTCAGGATCCTGTAAACCCGACGAAAAGGCTTTTTCCGGAGCCTTTTCATCCTCGGTCTGATCATGTTTTTTCCTGGATTTGGACTCATGATCCTTGTTTTTGTCTTTTTTGTGTCCCATATTCATAATTGATTTTTATGAAAAAAGTCAGTATTCAACCAACCCGGTCTGAACCAAATTCGTCCGGATTGGCTTTATATTTCTTTTACCCCATCGGAAACCTCCGCGATGTAAAAAGTTGCCCTGATGCCTGTTTTTTCGAAGTAGGCCGCACCCACTTTTTCAATAAATCCGTTGACCGCTTCTTTCCTGACCAGGTTCACGGTACATCCGCCAAACCCGGCCCCGGTCATACGAGCTCCTGTCACACCGTTGATTTTCCAGGCCTCTTCAACCAGGGTATCAAGCTCGAAACCCGTCACTTCATAGTTATCCCGCAACGATTCATGCGAAGCGTTCATCAGGGCACCAAACTGTCCCAGGTCCCCCCTTTTCAGGGAAGATACGGCATTCAATACCCGCTGGTTTTCTGAAATAACATGCCGTGCCCGCCGGCGGATGCGTTCATCAACGATTTGGTCCTGGATTTTAAAGAACTTCATAAAACCAATCTCCCCAAGATTTGATGCCGGGATCAACGGGTGAAGATCGGCTAAAGCCTGCTGACATTCAGCCACCCTCTCATTGTATTTTGAACCCGAAAGCCCGCGCGCCTTATTGGTATTGGCAATAATCAATGAATATCCGGTTAGGAGAACAGGAATGGTTTCATATTCGAGGGTCTCACAATTAAGAAACAGGGCATGGTCTTTGGCGCCCATCCCCACAGCAAACTGGTCCATAATCCCGCAACTAACTCCGATAAACTGATTTTCGGCGCGTTGTGACAACTTTACCAGATCCAGCATGGAGAGATCAGAAACATTCAACAGGGATTTCAGGGCAAAAGCCGTCACCATTTCTATGGAAGCTGACGAGGATAAACCAGCGCCGTTTGGAATATCGCCGGAATATAGCATCTCATATCCCGCTACTTCAATATTCATCTGACGGAACTGATCGATAACCCCCAGGGGATAATTCACCCAGGCGCCATTCACCTTTACCGAAAGGTCCTTAATTGCAATTTTATATTGATTTTCGAAATTGGTGGAAGCAAAAGAGACAAAGCCGGCAGATACAGGCCTGATCAACAGATAAGTCCCATATTGAATGGCACAGGGGAGTACATATCCCCCATTATAATCGGTATGCTCCCCGATGAGGTTTACCCTGCCTGGTGCAAAGAAAACCCGGGGTTTGTCTTCCGGTTTTCCATAAAGAGAAAAAAAATGTTCAAAGAGCCGGTTTGTGTCCATGGTATTGAGCTAAATTTCCGATGACTAAATTAACAATATTTTAAAATCATATTAAATTTCGTAAAATTTTTGCCCCTTTCCGCAAATTGATACATTTGTCTGCTGAAAACCAAATGAATGGTATTCCTCTTTCGATCCTTATTACCGGTATTCTTTCTTTTTATTTTTCCTGCCGTTGAGGCCCAGGACCTTAAAACAACCGGATTAACCGGTACCTGGCAATTCAGGCAAAGGGGAAACGACCATTGGATGGCCGCTCAGGTCCCGGGAACGGTACATCTCGATTTGTTAAGAAACGGGGGTATTCCCGATCCGTTTTTTGGCGATAACGAGAAACTGGTCCAATGGGTTGGTGAGGCAGACTGGGAATACCGGAATGTTTTTCAAATCGGGGAAGAGGATCTTAACTACAAACATATCGAACTGGTTTGTGAAGGGTTGGACACCTATGCCCAGATTTTCCTGAACGGGTACCTGGTGATGAAAACCGATAACATGTTCCGGGAATGGGTTGCTGATGTTCATCGCTATTTAAAGGCCGGGGATAACACCCTGGAGATTTTTTTCCCATCGGCCGTCAAAGAAAACAGTTTGAGGTATGGATTGTTGCCAAAACCCCTGCCCGGTGATGAAAAAGTGGTTTGCCGCAAAGCGGGTTATCATTTCGGCTGGGATTGGGGGCCGGTTTTAATAACCTGTGGCATCTGGCGCCCTGTTTTTGTTCGTCGGTGGAACGATATCCGCGTCGGGGATGTTTGTTTCCTGCAAAAAACCCTGAACGAGAAAGAGGCAGGGATGGAAGCGCGGTTTCATTTGCTTTCAGATATCCATGATTCTGTTGAGATACGGATTTTTCTTGATTCGGTTGAAGTCCGGAAGGAACGGTTTCCGATTCGGAAGGGAACGGTGGATTTGCACACCCGTTTTTCCATACCTTCGCCGCAGCTCTGGTGGCCCAATGGGTTGGGTTCCCCCCATCTTTACGAAATCACGTATGCGATCACTTCAGGGGAAAACAAAACAGGAAGCGGGCGGCAGAAAATCGGGCTTCGGACCTGTGAATTGATACAGGAACCCGATTCGGCGGGCAGGTCCTTTTATTTTCGGATAAACGGTCAACCGGTATTCATGAAAGGCGCCAATTATATCCCCCAGGATAATTTTCTTCCCCGGGCCACCGATTCTGCTTACCGGTCGTTGATTGGCGATGTCAGGAAAACACATATAAACATGCTCCGGGTTTGGGGAGGGGGAATTTATGAAGGTGATATTTTCTATGATTTATGCGACGAAAATGGTATTTTAGTCTGGCAGGATTTCATGTTTGCCTGTGCCCTTTATCCGGGCGACAGTGCATTTTTAAACAATGTACGGGCCGAAGCAAAGGATAATGTCATCCGGCTCAGGAGGCATCCCAGCTTAGCCCTTTGGTGTGGAAACAATGAGATTGACGAAGGCTGGAAAAACTGGGGCTGGCAAAAGCAATACGGATATTCCCATACGGATTCTATCCGGATTTACGAAGATTACCAACGGGTTTTCGACACGATCCTGCCAGGCATGGTTCGTCAATACGATGTTACACGCCCCTATATTTCCACGTCGCCCCTGCATGGTTGGGGACAAAAAGCCAGCATGCAGGAGGGCGATTCGCATTATTGGGGCGTTTGGTGGGGGAATGAACCCTTTTCCATGTATGAAAATAAAACAGGAAGGTTTATGTCGGAATATGGTTTTCAGGGATTTCCCGATTTGGCCACCATCCGGAGTTTTACCCTATCGCAGGACAGGGCGCTTCAATCGCCTGCGATGAAAGCCCACCAGAAACACCCGACCGGTTATGAGACCATCGGGACCTACATGGATCGCGATTATCGCAAACCGGATAACTTCGAAATGTATGGTTATGCCAGCCAGTTGCTGCAAGCTAAGGGAATGCGGGTTGCCATTGAAGCGCACCGGAAATCAAAACCGCGCTGCATGGGAACCCTTTTCTGGCAACTGAACGATTGCTGGCCCGTTGTTTCCTGGTCGTGCCGCGACTATTACGGCCGGAAAAAGGCGTTTTTCTATGAATTGCTGAGGTTGTACGATACCATTTTAATTATCCCGGCCCTGGAGCAGGAAAAAATCAATGTATATATCTCTTCCGATATTCCCCGTCAGAAAAGGGCCAACCTTCACATCCGTCTGGTGCAGTTCACCGGAAAAACAATAATCGACGATACCATACCCGTGGTGATCGTGCCAAACAGTGCCCGGATCTATTATTCGATTCCCATGGCAAACCTTTTAAACCATGTTGACCCCGCAACCGTTGTCTTCGCTGCCTCGTTCATCGGCCCCGGGGAAGCTGAGAATAAAAGGTTGCTCTATTTTACCGCTCCCAAAGAACTGAAACTTCCCATACCCGTTATCTCAAAAAAAATTACCGAAACCGCCAATGGTTATGAAATTCTCATATCTTCGGAACATCTTATTAAAAGCGCTTATCTGAAGACTTCTCTTGACGGGGATTTCTCAGATAATTATTTTGATGTTCTGCCCGGAGAAGTTTATAAGGTTACCTTCAACTCACCGGTAAAAAATATGAAAATGGATGATCTGATCGTTCTTACAACCTTAGGATCTATGCCTGAAGTGTCACTTCCCGGCAAAGATGACCTTAAAAAATAATACTTTATAATCAAACCCATGATCCATAACCCGTTAATGAAAAAAATTTCGTCCTGGCTCCTTTCAACCTGCCTGATTGCCGGAATTTCAGTCCCAGCGTTGTCACAAAAACCGTTGTTGCTTACCGATTATGTTAATCCTTTCATCGGAACCGGAGGTCACGGTCACACGTTTCCCGGCGCCAGCGTTCCTTTTGGCATGGTACAACTAAGCCCCGATACGCGTCTGGAAGGATGGGATGGATGTTCGGCTTACCACGCCAGCGATTCGGTGATATATGGCTTTAGCCACACCCATCTGAGCGGTACCGGCTGTTCTGATTACGGTGATATTTTGCTGATGCCCGTCGCTGGCGGGGTAGAGCTGAATAATTATGGATATGCCTCCCTTTTTCATAAAGCCGATGAAGCAGCTTCCCCGGGCTATTACAAGGTAAAACTGGACCCCTCTGGAATCCGGGTTGAATTGACAGCTACTGCACGTACCGGATTTCACCGGTATTCTTTTCCGGAAGCCGGCCTGGGAAATATTGTTGTCGATTTGAAACATCGCGATAAAGTGCTGGAATCGGGATTGAAAGTTATAGGAAATGATGAAATAGAGGGTTACCGTTTCTCCCGTGCCTGGGCAGAAAACCAGATGGTCTTTTTTGTTGCAAAATTCTCGAAACCTTTTCAATCCTTTACCCTCTCAAAGGATGGGCGCCAACAACCCGGGATACAGGAGGTTACCGGGACCGATCTGAAGTCATATTTTACTTTTTCAACAACCCCCGATGAGAAGATCCTGGTAAAAGTTGCCATTTCCGGGGTAAGTATCGAAGGGGCCCGGAAAAATCTGGAAGCAGAAATCACAGGGTGGGACTTTGATACGGTCAGAAACCAGTCCGTTGCCAAGTGGAATGAAGCATTGGGAAAAATGATCCTTGACGGAGGCAGCTACGATCAGAAGACCGTTTTTTATTCTGCCTTGTACCATGCACTGCTTCAACCCAATATTTATAACGATGTTGACGGGAATTACCGGGGAAGGGATTTAAAGGTACACCATGCCGACGGGTTTGGTTATTATACTGTTTTCTCCTTATGGGATACTTACCGGGCTGCCAATCCGCTTTATACGATCATTGAACCAAAGCGGACCACCGATTTTATCCGGACATTTTTAAGACAATACGAAGAGGGTGGAATGCTGCCCGTTTGGGAACTTTCGGGAAATGAAACCGGTTGTATGATTGGTTATCATGCAGTACCGGTTATTGCAGATGCCTATCTGAAAGGTATCCGGGGATACGACACCATAAAAGCGCTCGAAGCAATGAAGCACA
>DYSO01000236.1 GCA_020718225.1 Draconibacterium orientale
GCTTACACCGATGACCCCTGCCAACAGGGTGCCTATCCCGACAATCCATACCAGGATCCTGATCCCCAGAAATAACCCGACCATTTTTTTATATTCTACCTCCAGGTTAAAATGGCCAATGGCTGCATCATCAGAGGGAGCAACCGAATGCCGTTTCTTCAAAATCTCGATAGCCTTTTCCTCCACAACTGCAACCGGAATCCCATCCCTGGAGGTGATGTTGAAAAAGCCGATGGCATCGCCCATGTTAAACGTTTTCTGACAGGTTGTAAAAGGCATGTGGATCCGCTGGTTATCATAGCTGGCAGCCTCCCCGGTGCGTTTCGAACGAAACAACCCCACTACCTTGAAATATACCCCGCTGATCTGAATGTATTGATTGATGGGATCCTCTTCCTTCTCAAACAACAACTCCCTGACTCGTTGACCGATCACGGCAACTTTCCGTTTTTCCCTGATGTCCAGGTTGTTGAGAAACCTTCCTTCAAGAAGGTTGACCGGATCGATGCTGTCGAATACAGGATAATCACCAAAAATCTGAAACTGCCCCGATTTCAATCCGCGGATTACGGTATTGGAGCCTCCATATCCCCCAACATTGGTCCGTGGGGCAAGATATTTGATTTCTGAAATGGCTTCCTGCAGCGCCCCAATGTCGGAATTTTCATAATTAAAACTCCGCCCCCGTAAAAATCCTTTATAAGGGACAGAGGTTTGCTGGGCCCAGATAAAGACACTGTTGGTAGCCATATCCCCAAAATTCTGTGTTACTCCGTTCCTCAAACCCTCTCCCGATCCCATCATGATCACAAGCATGAAAATACCCCAAAAAACGCCAAAAGCGGTGAGAAATGTCCTGAGTTTATTTTTTCTCAAAACATGATAAATCTCCTGCCAACGGTCCTGATCAAACATCTGCTTTATTATAAAACGAACCCATTCTCTTGTGTTTCATTATTTATTCTTCCCTCAACGCTTCAATCGGACGGATGGCCGCCGCTTTAAAGGCCGGAAAAAGTCCTGCCAATCCCCCGGCAATAATCAGCAGTAATGTTGCTCCCAGGGCAATGGAAAAATTGGCCTCCGGGTTCCTGAAAAAATCCGAAGGCGGGATGTTTTTTGAAATCAGCTCCAGCAACCCTACTCCGAGAACCAGCCCGATATAACCGGCAAATCCGGTAATCAGAATGGCCTCCTGCATGATCAGTCCTATGATGGAAGCAGGGGTTGCCCCTAATGTTTTTCTGATCCCGATCTCCTTTGTACGCTCCTTAACCGAAATCATCATAATGTTGCTGACCCCGACAATTCCGGCTATGATGGTCCCGATGCCAATAATCCAGATAAACAACCGGATACCGGAAAAAAGTGCATTAAACCTGCGTACATCCTCACTTTTATTCATAATGTCGATGGCCCTGGGATCATCCGGCGAAAAAGTATGCAACCGAGCCAAAGTCATTTTTGCCTTTCGAAGCATGGCATCGGCCTCTTCGGGGGAGGCACTCCCCGTGGTAAATGAAATCTGATTGATTTCATTGCTCCCGTAAAAAACCTTTTGGGCCGTTGTTATCGGAATATAGATTCTTTTTTGTTCATTATCCCCCCGTCCGAAATCACGAAAAACCCCGATAACCTTAAAAGGAACCCCCTGGATGTTGATGTATTTCTCAACGGCAATGCTGTCCTTCCCCTTGAATAACTCAGCTTTGACTTTTTCGGCTATAGCCGCTACTTTTCTGCATTCCCGGATATCGATCTGATTTAAAAAACGGCCCTGTAAAGTCTGTAACTCTTTAATATATCCGTAATCGGGATGGCTGGGCGAAACAAAAAAATTACCATATTCCTTGTTGTATGAAACCAATACCGATCCCAAAAACAACCTGGCCGAAATATGGTCGTAACCCTTTATGGTGTTTTTGATCTGGTCATAATCCTGATCGGTAAATTTGATCTCCCGGCCGGTTTTTAAACCTTTGTACTGAACACTGGTTACTCCGCTGCTGATCCAGATCCCGTTTAAGGCGCCGCCTTTAAACTCCTCCCTGACCCCGTTTTCCAGTCCGTTTCCACTTCCCAGAAGAATAATGAGCATGAAGATCCCCCATGCAACGGCAAAACCCGTCAGAAAAGTCCGCAATCTGTTCTTACGGATGGTACTGAATATCTCCTGCCAACGATCAATAGAAAACATAAACGATGATATGGGTTCAGAAATTTACAACATTGAGCATCTGATCACTTATAACTTATCATTGGTAACCACCTCTGTAATAACCCCATCCGTAATCCTGATGGTTTTCCGGGTACGGGCGGCAATATCGTGTTCGTGGGTTACAATCAGCATGGTGATGTTCTGAGCCTGATTGATATCGGTAAGAATATCCATCACCTCCTGGGATGTCACAGAATCCAGTGCACCGGTTGGCTCATCGGCAAGGATCACCTTGGGCTTTGCGATCAGGGCACGGGCAATGGCAATCCGCTGCTTCTGCCCCCCGGAAAGTTCATTTGGCAA
>DYSO01000237.1 GCA_020718225.1 Draconibacterium orientale
GGCCCCGCAAAATTTGAATCCGTCAACGGGGGAGAACTCAGGTTCTGCGTATTTACCAATTTTGTTAAACAAACCGGAATGTACCAGTTTGAGATCAACATCAGTAAAAACCCACTGGGAATCAATGAATCAGATCCAGCATCCTCCCTGGTCGTATATCCAAACCCTTCAACCGGGATCGTTTATCTCGTAAATCGCGGTGACAAAGTAACAGTGGCAGAGATCACCGTGCGCAGCATGCCTGGCCGTACGGTTTATCACCAGCCGGCAGCATCGGTGGGTACCGATCCTTACCGTATCGATTTATCCGGACTTGCCCCCGGAATCTACATCATAACATTACGTGACAACATGAATCAACAACGTAATATAAAGTTATCCATGGCAAGATGAAAAAGTCAAACCTCACAGTTCTTACGGCCATAATCATTCTTCTGCCCTTTATGGTGTCGGCCCAGGATACATAGCCCCGAAAATTCAGCACCGATTGGGCCAAGGTGTTGGTGTACCAGCCTGAACCGGATAAACTGCCTGCCGATTTTGCAAAAATTCCCAAAGGAATTCTATGGGCTTTCAGGAAAAACGACTTCGCGCAGTTGCTGCTTAATCATCATGATAATCCGTCGGAATTGATTCTCCAAATTGAATCAAATTGGTCACTGGAGAGCGACATTTGGCCATACAATGGTGCAGTCACCAAAATGAGTGCAATCAGTATGATGGCGTTCAGCCCAATCCGGAAAAAGAAACCCATTTTTAAAACTTGCAGGTGATAAAATCGGGTGTACTTACCCTAAATGGAGGGACCGCAACCAATACGGGTCAAACATACGCCGCAACCCAAACAGACCAGTCATCAGTTTACGCGCTCAATGACGGGAATTTAACCCTGAATAACTGTATAATGACAAAAACCGGCGATGCCTCCGATATCACCGAAAACCCTGTTATTACAACGGCTCTGATGAAAAAGATGGTTTTCGGAATGTAGGGCCACGGCAAACCCATCTTCTGAATACGGTAATCTCCCCATGAGGAATCCTTCAATTTTCTGCCTGAGCGCAAGGGGTATTATTATACCGGAATGGTTTACTATATTTGTAAGAAAAAAATCATTCCGTTATAAATAACCCCAATGAAAAAAAGGATCTGCTTTATCCCGGTATTTTTAGGACTGTTGTTGTTTCTGCTCTCCTGCAATGCACCAAAGTCCGGGAAAACCGTCTGTAACCCACTGGACAGGCTAAACTGGTCGGAAAGAAATTACACCCTTCTTAACAATATGATCAACGATTATGGCATCGGGGGTAAATTCTATAAAGAGGGGGAAACCCCATACATCGTGCTGGACTGGGACCAGACCTGTGCACATTTTGATGTCGAAGAAGCGGTAATGCGCTATCAGTTGTTCAATCTTCACTTTAAAATGACAAACGATCAGTTTCAGAATATCCTTCAGGATACCATTAACGGGATAACCCATTTGTCGGAAGAATATGGAAACATCCGGCTTGCCGATATCAATGCAGACCTGAAAACAGATTATAAATTCCTTCAGGATCAATACCGGGGTTTTCATGGAACGATGTCGCTGGACAGAATCAAAACGACACCACAATATCAGGACTTTATTGTAAAATTTCTTTTTTTGGTTGACGGTTACCTTGGGACTCCGGGCATGGGCATGAATCAGGCTTATCTTTGGGAACTCTATTTATTTACCGGCTATACTGTTGATGAGGTAAAGAACCTGGCAAAAGAGGCCATTTCATTTGAACTGGCAAACCAGATCGGCAAACAGACCCTGCACTCCCCTGCGGGCTTGAAAACAAAGTCAGGCAATCTGAGCTGTTCATACAATTCCGGTTTACGCGTTTTTCCCGAAATGCAAAACCTGATTTCGACCTACAGAAGCCATGGTATTGAGGCCTACATCGTCTCTGCCAGTTACAAACCCGTTGTTGAAGTTTTTTCGGGTATCGGAACCTTCGGATACAATATCACGCCCGACCATGTAATAGCCATGGAACTTGAAATTGGTGACGATGGAAAAGTCAAGCCTGAATATAAAAGGGACTGGGTGAAAACCGTGAAGCAGGGAAAAGTTGAAGCCATCAACAGGGTTATAAAAACCTTGCCTGATAAAAACCACGATCCCATTTTTGGCGCCGGCGACAGTGATGGCGATGTTGAGATGCTGACGAAATTTCCGGGGATGAAATTGTCGTTGATCTGGAACAGATCGAAAGGAGGCGAAATCGGGAAACTTTGTAAGCAAGCCGTCGATGAAATGGAAAGTCCCGGGCCGAGGTTTATTTTACAGGGACGCAACGAAAACACCGGCATCGTCGTTCCTGGATCCGAATCCATCCTTTTGAGAAAATAATATGGAAATAACTTATAATTTTGTCATCCAGTCTTTCCCTAACGTGGACAAGCCACAACCAAACAAATAGCAAATCTCAAAATACAAATAAC
>DYSO01000084.1 GCA_020718225.1 Draconibacterium orientale
ATCGTCGAAATAACCATTTCCCGAAGTTCCCCATTGAACAGTAGCGTAATTTTCAGCCATTGCCTGGGTAAGTTGATGTGATTCTCCCGCATGGATAAGGGTGTCATATCCGGCAAAAACTTCCGGTTGATTAAACACATGGATGATGATGGTGTCTGCGACCATGTTGACTCCATCAGACAGGTTACAAAAAAATCTGGTCGTTGTGTCGGGAGTGAATACCGGGTTTTGCAACGAAGAAATAAAACCCGGAGGATCGGAGGTCCATAAAAAATCATAAGGTTCTTCTCCTCCGGTAGAGAGAGCCAGCAGCCTGACGCTGTCGCCTAAACAGATGGTATCGTTTTCGGCTGTTGCATTCAGATTCAGAATTTCGTTCAGGTTGAAAGCCGCGATCCGGGTTTGCCAGCAACGGTTTCCCGTGATCTGATAATATTGTTGGGTGTACCAGAAGGTGGTATGGTTCAATGGATCGACCGACATGCTGCTATAATCGCCCCAGCGGTGGTTGGAGTTAAGTTGAACACCGCTTCCGGCGACCACACTTTTTTCTTCAACTGTCATAACTCCCGGAGGATCATTTTTAAGCCGTCCGGTGATCCGGATCGAAGGGTAGGTTTCAGTTCCAGATACCGAATATCCGAGGGCTATATTTCCATATCCGTCCATGGCAACAGAACCCATCCACCGGCAGGTATCATCGGGAGACCAGCTGCCTTGTTGAAAAATCTGCCATCCGGTTCCATTGTCGCGGAATTCGTACCACCGGATTCCGGCTATATTGTTCCCGGTATTGATGGTATGGTTTGTGACCATGGTTTGGTATTGGCCGAAATTGCGATACTGCAGCCGATAAAGCAAACGGTTCGACATGGGTGAAAGATAGGGGGCGCCTTGGGGTTGGGGAATTCCCAATGGCAGGTTTCCTGAAAAACTTTCAGGGAAAAGGGTATTTTCAAGCATCATTGTTGAAGCAGAAGGTTGTTCCCAATCAGAATGAATCTTATAAATTTTAATATGATCGGGGCTCCCTTCCTTATAATAGGCAAGAAATGCCGGAGTTGCCTCCGATGGAGGATTACCATCAAAATCGGCAGGTAACATGCTCCATGGTTCTGTGTTGGGATAAAAATCAAAAAAAATCCGCCTGGCATCCGGTGACCCGGCCAACATGCTGTCCCTCTCAAACACCGAGACACCAACAGCATGAAAATCCCATTGGGAGTTGATATAGTAATTGTTGTTTGATGTCATATAATAGCCGTCATGCCATATCCCGATCTTCGGGTAGTCGCAGAAATATTCGTATTCATATCCATATAAAAACCAGGAACCGGTGGGATCGGAGGTTTCCGAAACGGCTATTTTTTCATAATAGGGGCCATTTGGATAATTCGGAAAAGAGAGCTCGCTGATAAGCCACCGACCAGCAGTTTCATCATATAAAACAATGGGATCCCCATTGCTGTTCCCGGCCCAGGGGCCAGGTGCATTTTGCCAGATTGTGAGGTTCGATACCGGGCCAAAAACCAAATTACCGGATTTGTCAAAAACGGCCAGCGACATATTAATCATCTGTAAATAAAAATCCGACCCGATGTCACCCTCCGTGTCGGGAGGGAGTTTGTTTTGCAGGTTACCAATTCCTTCTACATTAACAAGCAGGTTCCCGGCTTTGACTGATCCCATCGTTCTCTGAATGTAACGATCGTCGGGGATCTGGATTGTGGTGTTTGCGTTTTCATGTGACAGGTTGGGGATTACACCTAAACTTTCGTGATCGGGAGCATTATCTGCTTTTGGTTCAATGATTTTCATCTCCCTAAGAGGCTTGGTTCTAGCAAAAAAGAGAGGCTTCTTCACATGCAGGGCATGGATAACCATCTCCTGCGAATAAACAGAAAAAACAAAGAATAAAAAAAAGAGCGATAAAATGAAGAAAATTTTCATAGCATCATTGATTTGTTTTTGTCGTCATTTCCACCAGTTTTATTGCTTCAACCGCTGCTTTGACATCGTGGACGCGTAGGATATCGGCGCCTTTGAGTAAAGCAATGGTATTCAATACAGTGGTTCCGTTTAACGCCTCTTCCGGTTTGATATGTAAGGTTTTATTGATCATCGATTTTCGTGAAAGCCCGGCTAATATCGGTGTCCCCAACGATCTGAAAGTATCGAGCCGTGATAATAATGTGAAATTGTGTTCTACGGTTTTTCCGAAACCGAAACCCGGGTCGATGATCACCTGTTTGACTCCTGCTTCACGACAATGGGCAATCTGTTGTTCAAAAAAGTAGGTAATTTCGGCTACCACATCGGTATAAACCGGGTTGTCCTGCATTGTTCCCGGTCTCCCTTTCATGTGCATCAGGATATACGGGATTTTTAACCCGGCCACAGTCGCAATCATCTCCTGGTCAAAACGGCCCCCATATATGTCGTTGATGAAATCGGCCCCATGATCGGCCATGGTACGGGCAACCAGTGGCCGATAGGTATCAACTGAAATAAAACAACCGGGAAAGTGACGGCGGATTGTTTTTATTGCCGGAAGAAGCCGTTCCAACTCTTCATTTTGGTTGACTTCTGCTGCTCCCGGCCGCGTTGATATAGCTCCGATATCAATAACAATAGCCCCTTCGGCCAGGATCTTTTCGGCGCGTTTCAGCTGATCATCCACTGTGGGATAAGCCCCTCCGTCGTAAAAAGAATCCGGGGTAACGTTCAAAATTCCCATTACCACCGGTGTGGAGAGATCGAGAAGACGGCCGTTACAGAAAATATGTTTCAAAATAACAGGATCAGGATTTTAGCGCCCGGGTTGAAAATTTCAGGAAGGTCAAAAGTATCCTTTGTTTTTCACCCACCATTATATTGTTCAATACTTCTTGATATTTCTGACTTCAAAAGTACGAACGAATTCCAAATTCTTGCTACTTTTAGCCTCCCAAATCGGATGAATCTGCATAAGATGATAAACAACCCTGATACTGAGCAACAATTCGAGTCAGTCATTGGTCAATGCCGTGAAATTTTTCTTTCCAAAATGAAAGATTACGGAACGGCCTGGCGTATTCTGCGCCCCTCTTCCATCACCGATCAGATCTATATTAAAGCGCAGCGTATTCGAAGTATCGACGATAAGGGGATTCAGAAAATCGGGGAGGGGATCAGGCCGGAGTTTATCGGCATTGTTAATTATTCGGTCATCGCATTGATCCAGCTTGAACTCGGAACAGAGGAAAACCTCAACCTCGAACTGGGTATGGCAACACAACTCTACCAAAAATATACAACAGCTGCCCGCGACCTGATGCTCAACAAGAACCATGATTATGGGGAAGCGTGGCGTAACATGCGGCTGAGTTCGCTTACCGATATCATCCTGATGAAGGTGATGCGTGTCAAACAAATTGAAGATAATAAAGGCAAAACCTTTGTTTCCGAAGGGGTTGACGCCAACTACTACGATATGATCAACTATGCCATCTTTGCACTGATAAAAATGGAATATGAAAATGGTTAGAAACATCTTCCGGATTTTCATCGGTTTGGTTTTCATCTTTTCCGGTTTTGTCAAGGGAATCGATCCGATGGGCACTGTTTACCGGATGAATGATTATTTTATTGCCTTTGGCTTCCCCTGGGCTATGCAATTCAGCCTGTACCTGGCTCTCTTTCTCTGCGTCCTTGAATCCATACTGGGCATTAGCCTGCTGTTCAATCTCTGGCTACGGAAGACATTATGGGTTCTTTTGCCCATGATGTTTTTCTTTACAATTCTTACTTTTTTCGATGCCGTTTATAACCTGGTCCCCGATTGTGGCTGTTTCGGCGATGCCGTGAAACTGACCAATGTTCAGACTTTCATAAAAAACCTTGTACTGATGGCGATGGTAGTCCCTGTTTTTACCTGGCGGAACAAATTCAGGGGGGCGCTTTCGACCAAGGGCGATGTTGTTGTTTTATCCCTTTTTTCCGTATTCTTTTTTGGACTATCACTCTATTGTGTTGCCCATCTTCCCTTGATTGATTTTATGGGATGGAAGGTGGGTAACCGGGTCAACAAAATGGCCACCCTGCCGGTTCAGTTTTATGTGACCTATAAGAACAGAAATACGGGAGAAGTAAAAGAGTTCAAAGCCCCCAACTATCCCTGGAACGATTCAGTATGGCTTACTACATGGATTTTTCAGCGCCAACGGGTGGTGGATCCCAATATGAACCAGGGATTGGTGCTCCGGGCGGAAGATCAGGATGGCAATGATTTGACCTCCCTGATACTGGATAATCCCGATTACCAGTTTGTCCTGGTTGCATACGACCTGAATGAAACCAATACCAAGGGGTTTCACCGGATATTGCCATTATATAAACAAGCTACCCGGGATGGTTATTCTTTTGTTTGTCTTACCAGCACCCTGGGAGATGCAATCCGCCAGTTTAAAATGGCAAACGGAACCGCTTTTGATTTTTACAATTCCGATGACATCGTCCTGAAAACCATGGTCCGCTCCAATCCCGGACTGGTTTTACTTAAGGATGGAGTGGTTATTGCAAAATGGGCATGGCGCGATTTTCCAACTTACGAAGAGGTTAAAACCCAATATCTGACTCCGGAACCCTGAGATCATAACATTTTTTAATCGTTTGATACTTCTCTTTATCAAGGATTTGAAACCCTAAATTCTCCACGCATGTTCAGCTATCTTCTAAATCGCATGACATACGGGATCTTGGTTCTTTTTGGGGTCGTGGTGGTGATTTTTTTTCTTTTTAATGTCCTTCCCGGCGACCCAGCGCGTATGATGCTTGGGCAAAGGGCCGATATGGCCTCGGTGGAAGCCATCAATAAAGACCTGGGAAGGGACAAACCATTATATCTTCAGTTTTTAAATTATCTTAACGATTTATCTCCCATCTCTTTCCATTCCATCGGAGATGCAAACAGTTACTGGTACCTCGATCCGGCAAAATTCGGGAAAACCCTGAAATTGACGCCACTGGGAAGGGACCATGCCCTGGTACTGAAAGCCCCATACCTGCGCCGCTCCTATCAGTCGAAACGCAATGTCTCTGAAATCCTGGTCGAGGGTTTTATCAATACATCCATCCTTGCTGTAGTAGCTATGGCATTTGCCATCATAATCGGAATTGCCATCGGAATTGCCTGTGCTTTATATAAAAATAGTTTTTTCGACCGCTTTTCAATTGTTTTTTCCGTTCTCGGTATGTCGCTGCCTTCGTTTTTTGTGGCCATCCTTAACGCCTGGATATTTGCATTCGTCTTTGTGAAATATACCGGGCTCAATATGACCGGGAGCCTTTTTTCTGTCGATGATTTTGGAAGAGGTGAATATCTTGATCTAAAAAACCTGATCCTGCCGGCATTAACCCTCGGAATCCGGCCCCTTGCCATTATTGTGGAGTTAACCCGCAATTCACTCCTGGAAGAGATGGCCCAGGATTATATCAGGACAGCCAGGGCCAAGGGTTTGGGGAAATTCAGGGTCATTTTTAAACATGCCATGAAGAATGCATTAAACCCGGTGGTGACAGCGATCTCAGGATGGCTTGCCTCACTGCTTGCAGGAGCGGTTTTTGTAGAATTCATCTTCGACTGGAAAGGCATTGGGGTGGTCATCGTAAATGCCCTCGACAAATATGATTTTCCTGTGGTGATGGGAGCGGTCCTCTTCATCTCAATAATTCTGATCATTATTAATTTCTTTGTCGATATCATATACGGAATGCTTGATCCACGCGTTAGAATACAGTGATGACCGACACAGGACGGGGAACCTTCATGAAAGAGAAAAAACCAGACCTGAAACCAAACCTGAATATAAAAACAAATTTAAAAATGAGAAAAAAAATTGTTGCCGGAAACTGGAAAATGAACATGACCTTTGATGAAGCAGAAACTTTATTGACTGAAATTGCTGACGCACTGGATGATTTTACACTTGACAATACGGAAGTCATCCTCTGTCCACCTGCCCTCTACCTTGAAATGGCATCCGATGTTGCCGAAGAAGCAAGCTTCAGTGTCGGCGCCCAAAATTGTTATCCGGCCGATAACGGCGCGTTTACCGGAGAGATCAGCCCTGTGATGCTCCGGTCATTGCAAGTGGATTATTGCATAATTGGCCACTCTGAGCGTCGTAAATATTTCAATGAAAGCCATGAATTTCTTATGCAGAAAGCAGATGCTTTACTCAGGCATGATATCCACCCCATCTTTTGTTGCGGTGAAGTTTTATCTGAGCGGGAAGCCAATAGCCATTTTGATGTCGTCAGAAAGCAATTAGAGGAGTCGTTGTTCCATCTTCCTGTTGAAGAATTTAAAAAGGTTGTTATTGCCTACGAACCGGTGTGGGCCATCGGAACCGGAGTAAATGCAACACCGGGGCAGGCTCAGGAAATGCATGCCTATATCAGACAACAGATCGTGGAAAAATATGATTATGAAACTGCCAATAATACAACCATCCTTTATGGCGGAAGCTGCAATGCGAAGAATGCCGCTGAACTTTTTTCCCAAAACGATGTTGACGGCGGGCTTATTGGTGGCGCTTCATTGAAATCAGAGGAGTTTTTGCAAATTGTTTCAGCCCTTTGATATATGGATTATATCGAATTTTCCTTACATCTGCTTCCGGATTCTCAACCTGAAATACTGATGGCTTTGCTTGCAGATTTGGGCTTTGAGAGTTTTTTAGAGTCGGAAGAGGGCATTCTTGGTTATATTCGCGAAGATGTCTTTGATCCGGATGTGGTAATCCCATATCTCGATGAAATGGTAACCAAAGGATCCGTTTTTTATGGGTATAAAACCATTCCGGGTCAAAACTGGAATGCAGTTTGGGAAAGCAATTATGATCCTGTGATCATTGATGATAAATGTATGGTCAGGGCGCCGTTTCACAAACCGGTTGAGGGAATCCTCTACGATATAGTGATCAGTCCGAAAATGTCGTTTGGAACAGCCCACCACGAAACCACGGTTCTTATGGCCCGTTCTTTAATGGTGGAAAACCCTGCCGGACAAAGGGTCCTCGATATGGGATGCGGCACCGGGGTTCTCGCCATCCTTGCCTGTAAACTTGGGGCACGCGAAGTGGTAGCTGTCGATAACGACGAATGGGCCTTTGCCAACGCCATCGATAACGCAGAACAAAACAAGGAATCCCGGATTTCTGTCATTCGCGGCGAAGCTATTGATATTCCATCACCGCCGTACAATCTTGTATTAGCCAATATCAACCGCAATGTATTGCTCCGTGATATGGCAGTTTATACCCGGATTTTAGTTACACCCGGGACACTACTGATCAGCGGGTTCTATGAAGAAGACCTGCATTCGCTGAAACTGGAGGCATCCCGGGTCGGTTTGCTTTTTATTTCTTCCATGGCGGAAAACAAGTGGGCGGTCGCAAAATTTGTAAAATGAGACAAACCGGTATGTTTTGCGCCATCCGCTTTCTCCAGTTTTTTTTACTGTTATTCCTGACCATGCCCCTGTCCGGTCAAAAAATTACCCATTTCTCTGCCGACTCTACTTCCTTTGCCGATGAATTGAAATTGTTTTTTTCCAATATTTCTGATCAGGAGAAAAAAAGCATCGCCCCCGGGATTGAAGATTTTCTTTACAAATGGAACACCGGGCAGTTCGGGCCCGAACAGAAAAAAACCATCTCTTTCATCCTTAATGAGATGGTTAAAAAGAAAATTCGCGCTTATCCCGACTTCTATAGCTATATTCATACCCTTACCATTTTTATTTATAAACAGCAACCCGAAGCCTTATTCTTTCCCTGGTCGGATATCCTGAAAAAATTAATAACCGATAAAAACAGCAGAAAGTTCCTGGCTTTTCTTGATGCCACCAGGAATCTTTTTGAAGATAACCTGATCTATAAATCGGCATCAACCCAATGGAAAATTACAAACCCGGTGTTCCGGTTTTACTGTGATTCAGTTCCGACCATTGAATTTTCACCATCCGATCTTGTTTGTTATGCAAATAAGGACAGCTTGAACATCCATCATACCCGGGGAACCTATTTCCCGTTATCCAATATCTGGAAAGGTTGGGGAGGGAAGGTCAACTGGATGCGCGCCGGTGAAGATCCTTCCGTGATTTATGCCGATCTCGGTGGGTATGAAATCCAGATGCGATACTCAAAATACACAGCCGATTCGGTGCGTTTCCGGCATACACGGTATTTTCCTTCGGCCATCGCCGGTCAACTGGTGGATAAAGTGCTTGCCGACGTTACAAAAGAAAAAGCCTCCTATCCCCGCTTTTATTCCTATGATAAAATGATCGGGATCAAACATCTTTTCCCGAATATTGATTATGTCGGTGGATTTGCCCTCGAAGGTTCCCGTGTTATCGGGTCGGGCAACCCCACCCGTGACGCCCGGCTTTTTTTTAAAAAAAACGGGCAGGATTTTGTTACAGCCCATTCCCAAACCTTTATCATCCATCCGGAACGGATAAATTCAAACAATGCATCCATTACCATCTACCATGATAACGACTCCATCTTTCATCCCGGATTACAGTTGAAATATGTAGATGATAAAAAAATACTTTCCCTTACCTGCGACGAACGGGTTTCCGAAATCAGCCCATGGTATGATTCTTTTCACAAAATCGAAATTTTCAGCGACGCCCTCCATTATAAAGTGGGTGACCCCATGATCAATTTTGAGGTGATGTCGAGCAAGGGGAAAGAGAGAAAAGCTGTTTTCGAATCCAGCAGTTGTTACTCGCAGTATCGGTATGAAAAATTACAGGGCATCGACGAAGCCAATCCCCTGGTTATTATCAGTCAGTACTCGGCCAGGATTAAATCCCGTGAAATTACCCTGGATGGCCTGACCCGGTTTTACGACAAACCCGTGGAACAGGTTGAATGGATCCTGCTCAATCTGGCAAATCATGGATTTCTGGTCTATGATTTTGACGCTAAAGTTGCCCGTATTAAAACCAAACTCTATAGCTATGTCAATGCCAGGAATGCAAAAGCCGATTATGATGTGATTTCGATCAACTCAACGGTTATTGACAAACCAAGCGGTATTTTAAACCTGGAAACCTTTGACCTGAAAATTCAGGGCGTCAGGATGGTGGCCCTGAGCGATTCCCAGGCAGTGTATATTTATCCGAAGGATGAGGAAGTCGTATTAAAAAAAGATCTGAATTTTAAATTTACCGGTAAAATTGAAGCAGGACTGTTTAATTTCTATGTTCATGATGGTTCCTTTGAATACAATAAATTCAGGATCAACCTTCCTTTTATCGATTCCATGACATTTGCTGTCCGTGATAAAAAATGGGACCCTGAAACCGGAACTTTTCCGCTGATTAAAGTGAGAAATGCCATCACTCAACTGGGAGGGGAATTGCAGATTGATGATTCAACCAATAAATCGGGGTTGAAAGCCCTCGTTGAATATCCGGTGTTTACAAACCGCAACAACTCATTCGTATATTGGGACAAACCTTCCGTTCAGAAAGGCGCTTATAAAAAGGAGAAATTTTTCTTTGAACTGCAACCTTTTACATTGAAAAGCCTCGATGTGGTCACTACCGACAGCCTTAATTTTTCCGGCGTATTGACTTCGGCAGGGATTTTTCCAAAGATCGAAGAACCACTTAAAGTCCGGCCCGACTATTCCCTGGGATTTGAGAAGAATACCGATACCAGCGGATTGCCCGTATATGGAGGGAAAGGGACCTTTTATTCCCGGATCGACTTGAGCGATCAGGGCCTGAGAGGCGATGGCACCCTCGGTTTTCTTAATTCGAAAACTTCATCGGGCAACTTTATTTTTCTGCCTGAATCCATGCGGACCATTGCAATGAAGTTTACATTGGATGAGGTCAAAGCCCCGGTTGAATATCCGGCCGTTGTTGCTGATTCGGTGCAACAATTGTGGCTGCCTTACAAAGATTCACTGCTTATAACAACCGTTAAGAAAGAGATTAACATGTTCCGGAACCAGGTTCGTTTTACGGGCACACTGGCGTTAACACCACGGGCCCTGCTCGGAACAGGGCAGGCCAGGATCAACGATGCCATCATGGATTCCAAAGCTTTCCGGTTTGAAACCCGTACTTTTGATGCTTTTATTTCCAGCTTCAGAATTAAACCTTCCGATCAGAAAGACCTGACCATTGCTACAAAAAATTATCAATCCCATTTCGACCTCAATACCCGCAAGGGGGAATTCAAATCGATGTCGGGCCAGTCAAAAGTTGACTTTCCATTTAATAAATATATTTGTTCTGTCGACCGCTTTGATTGGCTGATCGATCGGGGCAAAATCCTGTTGATGAATGACAACAACCCTGACAACATTCCGGATTCACTGGATTATAACCATCTTATTGACCAGGCTTATACCGGTTCGGAATTTATTTCAGTCCATCCCAAACAGGATTCTTTGCGCTTTTTTGCTTCAACGGCCACCTATAACCTCTCCGACCAGGTTATCCATGCACAGGATGTTAAGATCATCAAAGTTGCAGATGCAGCCATCTTTCCCGATTCGGGCAATGTCACAATATTGAAAGATGCCCGGATACAGGTATTGGAAAACGCTGTTCTCCTTGCCAATACACAATCGCGGATGCATCAGTTTACCCATGCCCGCCTTTCGATATCATCACGGAATCACTATTCCGGTTCGGGGGATTATTCCTATACAGACCGGACCGGGGAACAAACGACCATTCATTTTGACCCGATTGAAGTGGATACCGCCGGCCAGACCATTGCCCGGGGAGCCATATCTGATTCCGCCATGTTTTACATTGCCCCCGAATTCGCATTTAAAGGGAAGGTTGGTTTGTTTGCCGATGAGAAAAACCTCTTTTTTGATGGTAGTTTCCGGGCTGTCACCACTTGCCTGCCTTACAAACCCGAGTGGATCCGCTTCAGCAGTCCCATTGATCCGCTCCATGTACAAATTCCTGTGTCATCCCCCCTGAAAAACACAAACAATGAAACGGTACACCTTGGTTTGATGTTTTACAATGCTGAAACCAGGATCAGTCCGGCTTTTTTCAAGAGAAAAAATTCTTTCAGCGATTCCACCATGATTACTTCCGGCGGGTGGATTGAATACAATCAAAATGCAAAAGAGTTCCGGATTGCCGATACCTTGAAGTTAAAGGAACCCTGGAAAACCGGTGATTTCGTATCACTGAACACCCATCATTGTATGCTCAGGGGCGAAGGCAGGTTGAACCTTGGCCTGAACCCTACCCCGGCCAGACTTGAGGCTTTTGGTACCATCGATTATTTTATCATCCCCGACTCAACCCGTATGCATATCTCTTTCTCATTGAATTTTCCCTTTTCTGACCTTGCCTTACAACGATTTACATCCTTACTTGAATCGGTTAACCTGCCAGGCCTGAATATCATGAGAACCCCATATGCCATGGCCATGGAAGCCCTGCTCAGCAAAGAGGAGTTGGATCGGGTACGGTCGGAAGTTGACCTCATCGGAAGATATAAAAAGTTTCCCGATGCTTTGGTCAGGAGCCTCTTCATTGCCGATGTCTGGATGAAATGGGATACCCTGACGCGTTCTTATATCTCATACGGGCCTATCGGTATTGGCTCTGTAGGGAAGAGTGTCATCAACCGCTATGTAAACGGTACCATTGAATTCACAAAAAAAAGGAAAGACGACGATTTCACCCTCTACTTTCAACTCACCCCCGACGAATGGTTCTTTTTTAACTACCGCAGCAATCTGATGCAGGCAATTTCATCCGATCTGAACTTTAATGACATGATAACGACTGCAGCCAAATCAAAAGCTGAAATGGACCGGGTTGGTAAAGAAGCAAAAGGATACCGGTATTCCATTTCAACCGATCTGAAAAAAAGAGTATTTTTACGAAAATTTGAAAGCGAAGAAGATCACTGACATGTTTCGTACCGAACATTTCTTAATTTTGACAAAAGACCAATGTAACAGATACTATGGATTCAAAATGGTTTTATAACTGGGAAGGAAAAAGTGTCCTGGTGGTAGAAGACGACCCAATCAATTTTAATTACCTGGATGCCTTACTCAAACCGACAATGGCGAAAGTGTACCATGCCGAAAAAGGGGAAGATGCCATTGAACTTTACCGGAAAATTTCTTTTTTTAACGTTGTGTTAATGGATATCCGGCTTCCGGGGATTACAGGCCTGGAAACGACCCGCCAATTGATCGCGATGAATAAAAATATTGTCGTGATTGCGCAAACAGCATATGCAGAAGAATGGTACCGTCAAGCTGCATTCGAGGCAGGATGCTGTGATTTTATTGCTAAGCCAATCCGTGCAAATGAGATGTTTGAGCTGATTAAAAAGTATCTGAATGCATAATTTCAACAAAGGAAACGAATCGTAAATCGTAAATCGTCAATCGTAAATCGTAAATCGTAAATCGTAAATCGTAAATCGTAAATCGTAATGTTCCCGTTTTCAATCCTAATTGAGATTATTGTCGCCTATCTGATCGGTTCGATCCCGTCGGCTGTTTGGTTTGGAAAATTGATTTATGGAGTCGATGTTCGTGAACACGGTAGCGGGAATGCAGGAGCCACCAATGTAATCAGGGTACTTGGTTACAAGGCAGGCATTCCGGTATTGTTGTTTGATGTCTTTAAAGGATGGCTCGCAGTACAGCTTGTATCATGGTTTCCTCTGGCTGGCCTCACTCCGGATGCCATGGTGTACGTCAGAATTGGGGCAGCGCTGGCAGCAGTCCTTGGCCACGTTTTCCCGGTATATGCCAGATTTCGTGGTGGGAAAGGGGTAGGTACCCTCGCTGGAGTAGGCATCGCTCTTTACCCTTTGGCATTCCTTGTCGTTCTTGGTGTTTTTATTGTGGTATTGGCGCTGACACACTATGTTTCCCTGGCCTCAATTCTGGGGTCTCTGACATTTCCATTAGCCGTTTTTTTTATTACAGGAGAACGAAACCCGGGATTGTTGGGATTGTCCCTGCTGGTAGCTGTGTTTATTCCCTTAACGCACAGAAAGAACATCCAAAGGCTTTTCCGGGGGGAAGAACGAAAATTTGAATTCCGGAAAAAAGAAGGTAAAATGCAATCCTGAAATATTTGTTTATGGATTGTGTATGGAAAGAACATATCGTATCTTAAAACAGTTATAACAAAATATTTCTGCCATGAAATTTATCATTTCTAGTAATGAGTCGAGTCTAAAAAGGACAACCACAAAATTAGGGGATAAATTGGCAAAA
>DYSO01000238.1 GCA_020718225.1 Draconibacterium orientale
AAAACAACTGCTCGATAATTCAAACAAAATAATCGAAAAGACCATCCGGGAGATCCGCGAGACACAAGCCGAAAAAACAAAAACAAAAACCCTCCGCGACGATCTTGCAAAAATAAAACAGGAACTGGCCAAAGAGATTTCAACCGATCCGGCAGGCTCCGTTCCGGCGCCGGTGGCCCTGAAACCCGAAAACCTCCAGCCCTCCCCACAACCAAAACATCCCTATCACCGTTACCTTGCCGATCTTCAGGATAAAGCCGACCATTTTTCCCTTACCCTTGACCTGCGGGGCTTCCGGGCCGATGAAGCCCTCGACTCATTGCAACGCTATATCGACGACGCCCTGTTGCTGTCAATCCATGAAGTACGGATCCTGCATGGCAAAGGGAACGGAGTCCTGCGACAGGTCACGCGCGATTACCTGCGCTCCCTGAAAGAGATAAAAACAGTGCACGACGCAGCCCCCGAATTCGGCGGCGCCGGAATAACAGAAGTGACATTGAAATGATTTTTCACCCTTTTTTTGCATTTTACCGGCAAAGTCGTATCTTTGCACCCCAATTTGAAAATTTTATCCAATTATGGCCAATCACATCAGCGCAAAAAAACGTATCCGCAACACCGAAACCAAACGTACCCTGAACCGTTATCAGGCCCGCACCGTACGTAATGCCGTTAAAAAATTACGCGAAACCGAAGATCAGGAACAGCTCGTTAAAGAGATGCCTGCTGTCGTTTCAAAAATTGATAAACTGGCCAGGAAAAACGTGATCCATAAAAATAAGGCTGCAAACCTGAAAAGCAAACTGATGCGTAAAGCCAACAAGGCCAAACTATCGTCTGCGACGCCAGCGTAACCCTTTGAGCGAAGAGAGCCGCTGGATATAACTTTTCAGATGACGTTCCTTTTTCCTGGGATAGATATCATCGATATGGATTAATATCCCCGTCTCCTCCACCTCTCCGAATTCATGGTTGATGGCCGTCCCAAAGGTCCTCATTGTGGGGGAAAGATTCATGTAGGCATTTACCAATGGCGGTACATGTTCATTGTGCCGCTTCACCTCCCGGATTAATATCTTGTAATTTTCTTCATAGGTCCCCCCGGAAAAAATTCCGGCAATAACATGATCGGGAGTCTCACAAATAACCTTTTCATGAGGGATCATCAGCGATTCGGTATCGGGAAAATATTTCCTTAAAAAGAAAAGGACAATATCCCTTGCAGTCCGGTTATAGTCGGGATACATGGTCATCTTGCCAAAGAAAAATTTCACATCGGGGTTTTCGATGATCATCGCCCCGAGACCATCCCAAAGATTATCAAGTGCATACATCCCCTTCCTGAAATTGACTAAGGGCTGGTAATTCGGCTGAACAAAAGAACGGCCAAGTTCAATGCTCACCGGCATATAATCGTGGATGAAACGGTTCGAAAAATTGAAAAGTTCAGCTGTAGCGCTGTGGTTGCAATCATCGTGACCGCACAGAATATCTCGTCCGTGAATAAACCGGTAGCCCCCCGTAATCTCCTTTTCTACCGGGTCCCATACGATGAGTTGGTGAAAGGGGATCTCCATCGTATCATATACATCGATATCAACCGATTTTCCCGTCCCTCCTCCTGCATCCCTGAATGTAATTTCACGCAATCTGCCAACCTCCCGCATCAGGATTGGCGAATCATGCTCCGTAAACACATAGATCTTGTTATGGCCGTTGTTGGTATTGCGTAAAAATTTGCTTTCGGTCAGTTCTGCTTCCACAAGCAGCGGGTCGATGGGTTGGATAATATCTTCCATAAAAAAGAGAAAGAAACAAAATTTGGGTTTCAGATCTGAACTATCATACTTTAACTTCCTACAAAGATATACATTAACCTCTAAATTCCAACACAACCAGGTTAAACCAGGTTAAACCAGGTCAACCTGGTTAACCTGGTTAACCTGTATTTTTCCATACCTTTGTAGCATGAAAGAAGATAAAAGCATAGAAGTACCGGAAAGGCTGATCGACATCGAAGCCTTGTTTGCTTCAAAAAACCCGAAGTTAGGGAAGCTGATTCCAGGGTTCATCCTTTCCTATCTGAAACGGATCACCCATCAGGATGAGATCAATGGTTATATCTGGCGTAACCGCGATAAAACCGGATTGCCCTTTGTGGATGCCATCCTGCGGGAGTTTGGCGTCCGTGTTGAAGTGACCGATGCCCGGAAAATACAGGAGCCCCTGTCAGCAAACCCTGCCCCTGGGTCTCATCCTCCGGACCCTTCGGGAAATAGTGCATCCCTCGATCCCCTGATACCCCATTCCCCAACCCTTGCCGGGCCGCTGATCCCGCCAACCGGACGATTTATTGTTGCTGCCAACCACCCGCTGGGTGGTCTCGACGGGATGGCCCTTATG
>DYSO01000085.1:0-601 GCA_020718225.1 Draconibacterium orientale
TAAAGCCCTCAATCTCAAATATTTTTAAAACCCCGGTCTGAAGGCCGGGGCAATAGATAATCAATTATGTGCAGGAGGCCCGACAGAATTCTGACCCTGCATGCCTGGGCAAATTGATTGACCTGGTTGGAAACATTGTTTTTTTATTTCACCCCTAAGGGGTTTGGTTGATGATCATCTTCTTTTAAGCTACAATCTTGTCATTCCTTCGGAATTGATCCAAATGGGGCAATCCCTTTTTCTGTTTTTCCCTAAAGGCGAAACTGTACCTGAGACCTCCCTGTTTTGATTGAGCCCCGGTTTTAGTTTCATTTTTGAGTCAACTCCGAAAAGTAGTTAATAACAAACATAGTAGTTAATAACATATAAAATGTGGCTAAAGTCCTCAATCTCAAATATTTTTAAAACCCCGGTCTGAAGGCCGGGGCAATAGATAATCAATCGATTGCATTATTCCAGCATGAAATCCGATACTTTTCGGAACGGACGCAATAGTTCTTTTATTTTGGATAGACAGGTGATTTTATTTTTATAACTCCGGACTTATGAATTGACTCGGACTTATGAATTGTCCCGGACATTTGAAGTGCCCCGGACTTTA
>DYSO01000085.1:701-13004 GCA_020718225.1 Draconibacterium orientale
GAATTGCCCCGGACTTTAGAATTGCCCCGGACTTTAGAATTGCCCCGGACTTTAGAATTGCCCCGGACTTTAGTCCGGGGTCAAGGAATGTTACCAGTTCCAGGGCTTTAGCCCAAAATACAAGCATTTAAAATTTTGAGGAACTGCATGCAAAACTAAAAGCAGACGAAGCTAACTGAGCTGTACCCAAGGACAAAGATGATACAAAGCTGAAAATGTAATCTTTGTGCGCAAGAGGCGGCTAAATCTTATTTTGATGTGCCGGTGAATTTTTTCATCACGACATGCATAAAGATTCACATAAACTAACCATTTGATGGCGGATGAAATTTTTTAGATTTTTTCAGTTGCCACGATTTTTTTATTTCCCCCTAAGGGGTTTGGTTGATGATCATCTTCTTTTAAGCTACAATCTTGTCATTCCTTCGGAATTGATCCAACTGGGGCAATCCCTTTACCTGCAATGGTCAGGAGTATTTCAACACCTCACATTATAATTTAGCCCCGGACATTTGCTTTGCCTCGGATTAATATGTTGCCCCGGATTTATCTATTGCCCCGGACTTTAGTCCGGGTTGGGAATCAATAAAAAAGAGGCTGTCCCGCTTTTGAGACAGCCTCTTAAAAATCGGAATCCTTTTATGTTAACGGCTGATTACCAGCTTTTTCAAAAAAAAATGATGGGAGTTTTCAATTTTCAGGTAATAAACCCCTTCGATCAAATTACGCAGGTCAAGGATAAAAGATTTATCGATTAATTTGTTGTCTTCATAAACAACATTTCCAAGGGTATTCATAACCCGCACAGTCGAAACGCCTTGAATATTCGTATTGCAGTTTATGGTGAAGATCCCTTTTCCGGGATTCGGAGCAATTGCAATATCTTCCGTTTCCAGGGTAATTTGGGAACCAAAAGTATTGACTGTTCCGTTTTTCAGGGCCGGGATAAAGAGTTTACCATTATAGTCCGAAAATTCAACAGGGGTCGGGTTTTCGTTCCAGAAAATTTCAGAAACATCATTTTTTCTTGATTTAAAATGAATGTTAGCCAGGATACCATTGTTGATGCTTACCCCTTTGTAGTCAGCAGCCCAAACAAAAGTAAGCTGACCCGGTTTGGAAGAACCAACAACCACTGCTTTAAGTTCCGGGTTCCAGTCGGTCACTTCATTGAAGATGAGATTTTCAGGATTGTATCTCAGGGTGAACTGAAAAGATCCAAGATTTTCAATGTCAGTCACGAGGATAGGCACAACAACTTCATTTTCAACAGGGTTAACCGAACCAATAGTTAATGCTGCCCCGGAAAAAACAGGGGTAGTAACTGCGACAGCCGGTTTACCAGATGCGGGATTGTACGAGCCGTTGGCATCTCCATAAATAATTCCCTGGAAATCATGAATTACATTGCTCCCGACAAGGGTTATCGGAGTAGAATTGAAAAGCCAGTCGCCAACAGGGAAAGAATTTGTAATGTTGCCAATTCTTTTCTTAACCAGTAAAAGGTCGGCAGCCGTAAGGGACCCATTACCATTGACATCTCCCGAGGCTAGGTAAATACCATACAATGGGGCAATGTTTGCAATGTGTTTGCTGAAAAGAAGGGCATCGCTTGCGGTAACGCCTGCCCAGGGCCGGGTCGTTGTCGATTCAATGGTATAAACGCCATCGGGGAGGTTTTCAAATACAAAATCACCGTTGTCGTTGGTAAAAGTCGTTTCAACAACACTCCCTGAATTGTCTTTTAAATTCAGCGCCACATTTGAAAGCGGGGCGCCGGAGACATTGGGATAGGTAATTTTACCGGTGATGGTATGAGTGGTTAAAACCGCCGGTGGGAAGATAATATAATCGATCCAGCCGCAATCGCTTCCTGTAGTTACTGTATTGTTCTTATAATACGCCCATTTAAAGGTATGAACACCGGGAGTGACCGGGAAAGTTACTTTGGCCCAGCTTTTTTCGCCACTCCATTGTCCTTTCTGAACATTGTCGATGTAAAATCCCAGGAAATCATAGGTGGGTTGCGAAGAAACCTTACGGTAGAATGAGATGCTGTCGGAACGTTCAACATTGTATGTCAGGGAAATGGTACTGGAGCCATTGGGCCCGATACTGCCGCTTTGTGCACAATAGATACCTTCGATGGGGTTTACAGTGGTTATTGTCCATGGGGCATTTCCCCCCTGGACATAAGAAAAAATATTAAAATCGCCCGATTCAAAACCATCGAAGATCAGACCGATAATAGCTTGAAAAACTTTTTGTGCAGAATAGGCCCCGGATGTTGCAGTATAATTAAAGTAAATCAGCGTATCCATCGGCGCTGCCGGACTTACAGTAACGTTGAAGGTGGCAAAACCGGTTTCTCCGATGGGTAATGTACCGAGGTCGGAAGTAGCATTATTTATGGTTATCAAAGGGTTATCGCAACTTAGCGCCGCCATGGTATTGTCGGCCTGGTATCCGCCGATATTGGAAGTTGAAATAATGATATCGGCAGTTTCACCCGGGTCCAATCCGCCATTGCAATTTCCCGAAACATCCGAAATGGACATCCCTCCGATAGAGAGTACAGGGGCATAGGCTTTAATCATGAAGTTGCTGGGCCAGGTACTGTCGCCATTGGTGGCTATGACTTCAAACAAAATGTCAGCCGCGTTGGGAATATTGTTGGTAGCCTGGATGGTGAATGCGTTGGCAATGGTAACGGTGTCGTTGATATCGAAGTAGCCAAAGAATTCAGCGCTGTCGATCAGGTTGATATACGGGGAAAGGGTCGAAAGTTTAACCGTGACATTTTCGGTTGGTTGGTCGCCAATATTGACCATGGTCATATTGAGGTGTACGGTTTCGCCGGTCGCCAGTTTTCCATCGGGATCATTGATTTCGAACGATTGAAAAGTAACCCAGGGTTGGTTGGGCGGGGGCCCGGTTTCGTAGGGGGACGTATAGGCCATGACGATGCCGGAGCGGTTGTCGCTCCACACCGGATAAACCTTGCGGTTCATGGAGGTGATCCCCAGATAATCGCCCATGTAACCGCCGGCAAGGCCGGGAATGGGAGCGGGGGTAAAGGAGACATCGCTGATTTTGAAATCTTCCCAGGTTTCGCCGCCATCTCTCGAATTGGCTGCAAAAACCTCGTCTTTTGAGGAAGAGACATTGCGGTCGTCATAAAAGATGCAGCTCAAAGTCCCTGATTGAGGGTCGCAGCAGATCCACGGGAAATAGTGTTGTTTTCCAAGGCCGAATTCATCCTGGTTCACTCGTAAAGGGGTTGACCATGTATTGCCTTCGTCGGTTGATTTGATCATATAGACATCGCTGCCTGAACCGGTATTTACCCCGGGGATACCAATGTTGCACCAAACAGCATAAATGGTACCGCGGTTTGGCCCGTTGCTGATATCCACTGCCATGGATGGAAATGAATTCACGCGGTGGTTCTTGTTCACGGTTGTTGTACGGATTCCGCGGATGTTGGTTATGATCCGGGAAGCGGCGCCGAAAGTAGTACCGCCATCGAGTGAGCGGGCAAACCCCAGGGCACATTCGTCGGAAGGCCAGGAATCATAGACAGCCCACAGAGCATACACTTCGCCATCGGGTCCGGTTTGTATGTTGACTCCCTGGTTGTGGCTGCCGGCATTGATAGCCGTACTGATGGACATAGGCGTAGTCCAGGTTAACCCGTCGTTGGTCGATTTGCAAATCCCGATCTCAGAATCGCCCGATCCGCCAAAGTTGGTCCAGGCTACATAAAGGTTTCCTTCGTAAGGGCTTGCAATGCTGTTGTCGATCCACATGTGATTTTTATCGGCCATGGAACCGGGATTGGGGGCAACAATTTTGGCAGTCCAGGTGTTCCCGTCATCATCGGAATAGGAGATACCCTGACCATAATTGTTGTGAATATAGTTGACGTACATCCGTCCGGTATTTCCAATGGCGGTCGTGGGGTCGCCCGAATTTGACCCTCCGGCGCCCTGGATTTCGCCGCCCCAGGTTGCACCACCGTCAAAAGAGAAAAAATCGTTGGCCCCATAAAGTTGTCCAACCGGGTTTTGAGTAGAATTATTGGAATTCAAAACATGATTTTTGTCATTTGGGTCGGCAAAAACCGAGTTTTCGCTCTGGGTGGAGTTTTCCGTGGTGAGTGGCACATCGGGCGAATCATCCCGGAAAACAGACTTGGCATTGATTCTGCTTCCGGTATAGGTGCTTTTTTCAACAGGGAGATCGGGAGCTACCGGTACAAGCCCAAGTCGGGCCATTTCTCTCCAGTAACCCATGTTATCGACGCGTGTGTCGATGGTTCTTTTATTGGTTTTCGCCTGTTTTTTCCCCTGAACTGCCGGTTGTTGGGCAACGAGGGTGATGGAAGCCAGGAGCAATCCAACCAAGATCAAAAAATATGATTTAGTTATTCTCATATGGGAGGGTTTAAAGTTGTTTATAATTAAGATGGGCTATTTATTTAAAACTATTTTCTTCTGGAATACCTGGTGGTCGTTTTCAGCAGACAGGATATAAATTCCATTCGGAAGGTCGCTCAGGTTGATTGTTTTGTACAAAATCGTACCTGTTGCAACTGCTTTTTCATGGTAAATATCTACGCCTTGTGCATTGAAAACTTTTATATCAACCGCTCCTGAGGTTATCATCTCTGCCTGAATATTAAAAATACCACTGCCCGGATTGGGATAGACGAACAAGGCGCCTTCATCTGTCAAGGTTTTGCCTGAAGCGCTTTTTAAAAGAGCGGGTTCAAACGGATTTCCATCATAGTCGGTAAATTCAACCGGGGTCGGGTTTCCGGTGAAGGTTATTTCGGATGGTTCGGTTGTCAGGGTGTAAAAAGAAAGGTTGCACAGGGTCCCGTCATCGATGCTGACGCCGGAGGTCCCGGCTGCCCAAACAAAAGTGATGATCCCGGGAGCAGGGTTTCCGGTAACTACCTCGTCGATTCCCTGATGCCAACCGGTTATTTCAGCGAAGGCCAGTTTATCCGGGTCGTATTGGATGGTGAACTGGAAGGAACCCATGTTTTGGATACCGGAAATATGAAGTGGCATGACGACCTGATCTTTTGTTGATCCCGATGGTTCCAGACGTAAAACGCCCTGATGGGTGGCAACTTTCGATTTATTCCCTTCTGGAACATAGGAGGCATTGGCATCTCCATAGGTTAAGCCATTGAAATTCTGTGTTACACTGCTTCCTCCAACGGTAAATGGTGTGTTGTTGAACAACCAGTCGCCAACGGTAAAGGAGTTGGTGATTGTTGCAATGCGTTTTTTAACCAGCAATACATCTGCTGCTGTCAAACTACCCGAACCATTTACATCTCCCGATGCAAGGTAAATACCTGAAAGCAGTGCAATACTGGCAATATGTTTCCGGTATAACAGCACATCGGCTGCGGTAACCCCGCCCCATGGCTTGACAGTGGTAACTTCAAGGGTGTAATTGCCTGCCGGTACGGAAGAAAATGTATAATTACCCGAAGCATTGGTATTGGTGGTGGCAATGGTAGCGCCGCTGGTGTTTTTCAGTTTGATGGTGAGTCCCCCCAACGGGGTATTTGCTGTATTGGCATAGGTTACTGTTCCGGTGACTGAGGCTGCTGAGGGCGCTGTTGCCGGGAACACAACCCAATCGATCCAGGCACAGTCGCTGCCGCTGACTACGGCCCCATCTTTCATATATTCCCATTTAAAGGTATGGCTGCCTACAGGAACCGGGAATGAAACCCTGGTCCAGGGGGTCTCGCCTGCCCACTGCCCTAAACTGGCGCCATCGAGGAAAAATTTTAGGTAATCGTAACCACTTTCAGAAGAAGTCTTCAGATAAAAGGAAATACTGTCGTCAGAAGTAACTTCCATCTGGAGGATCAGGTCCGATTTCTGGTTGTGGGCAATAGCGCCCGATTTGGCAGAATAGATGCCTTCGAACGGGTTGACATTGGTGATCGACCAGGGCTGGTTTCCACCCTGTGTCCAGGCAAATTCCGTAAATCCACCCGACTCGAAGTCTTCAACAATCAATCCGACTTTGAAATTCATATCGAAATGATAATTGAAGGGGATGGCGTTGGACATACAGGCAACTTCAAAGTCACCTAAAATGAGATGGCCTATCGGAGTTCCCGGATCAACGGTTATGTTCATCATGGAGCTTCCCTGTCCTCCGGGTGTTATGGTACCATAATTCAGGGATCCGCTGTTGATGGTAAGATATGGATCATCTGACAGAAATTCGGCCATCACATCGGTCACATCATATACCCCTTTATTTAAAAGGGTTACAACAATGTCAACAGTTTCACCCGGATCAAGCCGGCCATTGTTATTGCCTGTGGGGTCCAAAATCTGGATGCTTCCGACTTTTATTGAATAGGCAGTAACAGAGAGACCCTTAATACAAAAGTTACCGGTATTCTGATACCCCGAAGGATCGTTATAATTATAAAAATCTTTCCATATTCCGTTTTCTTTATAGAAACTTTCACCGGGGTTGGCTTTTGAACCTACAATGGTCCGGTAATGGGCCCCTAATAAAACCGGGACGTCGGAGGTGCGGTCGTAGGGCATGCCCCCGGTAGAGAGCTGGAGATAGATGTAAAAGTCATCGCCCTGTACCAGGTTGGCAGGTGAAGGAAGGTCAACCGTATGGAAACCGGTATAATCGAAATGTCCTGACATAGAGGCAAGCGGGTCCTGAAGCTCGCCACCGGTATAGGTGTTATAAATGGTTATGGCGTAGTCAACATTGTTAACGGCAGTAAAAAAACTGACGGATTGAAGAACATCGTTTGCCTGAGCGGTAAAAGCATTAAAAGCTTCGGTTGTAGCGGGTTTGGTATCGCGCCAACCATGATAATCGTGATAATAAACGTGATCGAACTCAAACAATTCGACATCCTGAAAACTGATTGCCCCCATTTCGGGATGGTGGCCGCAATGTTTATCATAATAGGAGATCCAGAAAAATCCATTGTTCCCCCAGCCGCTACCCCAGCTGTTCTTGCAAATCCAGGCGCCAGGCAACGGAGCCTGGGTAACCTTGCTGTCGTCCCATCCAACGATGGCAATGGCGTGGTTGGGATCCAGCGTACTTGTGGGTGGCTGATAGTGAATATAATTCGATATAAAGGAGCCATCATAGCACATGCAGGTACCCATGACCCCGAAGGTCATAATCTGGGTTTTTACGAGATTGATGTTTTCAAGGTTATTCCCTACGGTGTACCACTCAATATGTTTTGGATAATACCGATGATAAGAATCCTGATACCTGACCGGAGGATTGTCGTATGATTGACCGTCGATGTCGCGCACAGCGCCCTCACTTCGGGTAAGGTACGCGGATGTAACCCGGTAATCGCCCCCCTGGTGAACTTCCAGGCCACTTCCGGAGGGTGGGGTCAGGTCATCATTATTGTGTTGATTAAAGCCATTCCACCAATCAAGATGGTATTCTGCCAGATTGGGTTCGCCGGTTTCGCCGCCTGCTGCCCAATTTCCGGTCATCAATAAATTCCCTTCCATTGCCGACATGGCCCCGTGTGTCCAACAGGTTCCGCCCTGCTGGTTTTTCACCGAAGTCACATAGTTCACCCCGTTCACATTCCTGAGGTCAAATGTGGATGGAGGTTGTGCCATCATAAATATGGATGCACAAAGAAGTAAACTGGTAATAATTGTTTTTTTCATGTGGTTTTATATTAATGATTATTTGATAATTGAATTGTCTGGTGTCTCTCTTACATCAATCCTGCCGGCATTGCTGCCGGCAGGTTCATGGGTATCATGGATAGAAATCTTTAAAGAAAAGGCAATCTGTCTGTAGTCAAACGCATGACCCGGGGTTATTTTTCAAGAATGATTTTCTTTTGGATAATATCCCGGTTACTTTCAACTGAAAGGATGTATATTCCATCCGGAAGGCCGCTCAGGTTGACGGTTTTTAGCAATGCCTTACCGGTCATCGCCTCGTTTTCCTGATAAACGGTCCTGCCAAGGGCATTGATCACTTTGATACCAACGGCGCCCTCGTATTCTTTTTCCATTAGCAGATTAAATATTCCGTTACCCGGGTTAGGATAGATGGACAATTTGGCCTCTCCGGTAACAGCTTCGCCTGCGATGCTTTTCAGGAGGGCAGGTTGAAACGGGTTTCCGTCGTAGTCAGTAAATTCTGCCGGAGTCGGGTTTCCGGTGAAGATAATATCGGATGTTTCTGAGGTCAGGGTGTTAAATGTAAGGTTACAAAGAACTCCATCGGCAATGGTGATCCCGGAGGTACCGGCTGCCCAGACAAACGTGATGATTCCGGGGGCAGGGTTTCCGGTAACAACATCCTCGATTCCCAGGAGCCAGTCGGAAATATTGGTGAGGGCCAGCTTATCCGGATCGTATTGGATGGTAAACTGGAAAGAACCCATGTTTCGGATATCTGAAACATACAGGGGAAGGGTCATCTGTTCTTTCATTGACCCTGCCGGCGCCAAACGAAAGACCCCTTGCTGATTGGCAACCAGCGATTTGTTTCCTTCCGGAGTGTAGGAACCATTGGCATCTCCAAAGGTAAGTCCTTTGAAATGCTGGGTTACATTATTTCCTCCAACAGTAAATGGTGTGTTGTTGAATAACCAGTCGCCGGTGGGGAATGCGTTGATAATGGTGGCTATGCGTTTCTTAATCAACAATACGTCTGAGGCGGTAATGGTTGCAGAAGCATTGACATCGCCTGCATCCAGATAGATGCCATCCAGCAGGGAGATATTGGCGATGTGTTTCCGGTAGAGAAGTACATCGGCTGCAGACACTCCGTTCCATGGTTTTGTGGTTGTGACTTCAAAAGAGTAAGAACCGGCCGGGACTGCCGAAAAAGAATAATTACCGGTAGCATTGGTCGTAGTGGTTCCGATGATGGATCCGCTTCCATTTTTCAATTTCACTGTTAAACCGCTTAATGGGGTTGATGCGGTATTTGCATAGGTAACGGTCCCGCTGACCGAAGCTCCTGTGGGGGCTGTTGCCGGAAAGATGATAAAGTCGATCCAGGCGGCATCGCTTCCGGTGGAGACGCTGCCATCTTTCATATATTCCCATTTAAAGGTATGATTTCCTGATGTTACGGGAAATGAAGCGCGTGTCCATGAAGTCTCACCCGACCACTGATCGGTCAGGGCAGCATCGATATAAAATTTCAGATAATCATAGCCGGATTCGGATGATGTTTTCAGATAAAAGGAGATGCTGTCGCTGATGGAAACGTTCATTGCAAGGTTCAGGGTAGAGGTCTGATTGTCTGAAATGGTCCCTGATTTGGCTGAATAGATACCTTCGTAAGGGTTTGCGTTGCTGACCGACCAGGGTTGATTTCCTCCCTGGGTCCATGCGAACTGTGTAAAACCGCCCGATTCAAAATCTTCAAGTACCAATCCGATCTTTACCGAAAAGGTTTTTTCAGCATTGTACTGCCCGGAAACAATGGAATAATTAAGGTCGGCTACAGATCCGATGGGGGTGGCAGGATCAATGGTCAGGTTAAAGGTGGCTGTTGCCGGGGCGCCTGGGGCCAAATCGCCCAGATTCACCTGAGGGGTGTTGATGGTGACCAAACCATTGTTTGTGTTTAACATGGCCAGGGTCCCAGTTGCCGTGCTGCTTCCCGTGTTGGTTGAAGTAATGGTCACGTCGGCTGTTTCGCCCGGGTCAAGCCGTCCGTTGTTGTTGCCGGCGGCATCCGAAATGGTCATATTGCCAACCGTAAATACCGGGGCATGTCCATTCAGGCTTATGGAGGTAGGCCAGGAGCTGGATCCGTCGGAAGCTGTAATTTCCATAGGGATCAGATGATTGTCCGGGATATTGCCGGCTACTGTAAATTGAAAGCCAAACGGGATTGTAACCGAATCGTTGGCTGCGATATTTCCATAATTCTCAGTGGCATCGTCAATCGTAATATACGGATCGGTGGAAGATAAAGTGACCGTTACGTTATTGGCCTGGACCGTGCCTACATTTTTCATGGTCAGGGTAAGAAGGATGGTTTCATTATAATCGATCAATCCGTTGTCGTTTCCCAGTGTGTCGTTGACCATCCGGGCGTTGCAAATAACAAAAGCGCCGCTGTTTGGGATCACGGTCACTGCGAAAGTCTGGGGCAAACAATTGTTCCCTGAAATGATGAGTTGGGCATCCCCCACTTCGGTAAACGGGGGGTCGATGGTAATGACTGCATTTCCGGATGCGTCGGTTGTAGCGACACCGTGGATCACATCGTTTTTAAGCAGGACACAATTCAGTTGAGGCACCGGTGATCCGTTATGGGTCACGGTAACCGGTAATGTGGGGACGCCTAAGGGCAGCGATGCCTGGTAATTGGCCTGAACGGTAATGGGTTCTTTGCTCCACATGGCCATTGCGGGGTCGCCGAGGACGTTACAATCGTAGAAACACCAGCGGAGCGCCCCGGGTTCCCATTGTCCGGGTGCATTGACCCAGGGGGCGGTCATGGTTTTTGATTCGGCATGGGTCCTGCCGATGCGCATGAGGCCATCGGTGTACATGGCATCCACAAACTCCCGGTGCATGTGTGCTGACGGGCCTTCGGTCTGGCCTTCGTTAAACCAGCCATACCGTGAATTTCCCACAAAAGCGGCTGCGAAATTGCTGATGGTGACCATTTTTTCAGCGATACAATCGCTGTAATCAAAGGCGCCACACAAACATCCATGGGTATAAACCATGGTAAAATTGTGTGTTGTTCCATTAACCTGGGAAAAGTTACCGTCGGTAATATCGCTGTTCGATAATTTCATTACATAGGTTTCATTGGCATGGCCCGAATGGTGGAGAAAACTTCTTCCCTGGTTCATGTGGCTTATCAGATCGGACCCATCCCAGTATGAAATCTCGTCGTACATTTTATCCAGCGTATTGTCGGGGGTAATGCCATCGGTGGTATAACCGTTATCATCATGATGGCCGATAAGGAGTTCCAGATAATCGCTCCCTTCGGTATTGGGGCTATCATACAAATGTTCACCGGCTAATGTCGGATGGGCCATATCGCCTGTTACCGGATTGGTTTGGTAAGAAATGGTTTTATTGAGCATGTGGTTTAACTCAGTCAGGTTTCCTGCCGGTATCCGGGCAACGGAAACGTCGGGCAGAAGATCGTCTTCTCCGGGTTCGCCCCATTTGTTATCGCCATCGGTATTCCAGTTGCCGTCGAGCGCTGAAAAATAGAGATCGGCCGGGATGTTGCTATCTTCATAACCCGATCCGGAATCAACGTAGCAGTAAAAACCACGATAAGGGATCTGGTCCACATCTCCGCCCAGAAGGATATATTCAACGCCATGGTTCTGATATTCCTGAATGATATAGTTCCGCATTTTGTCGGCGACATCCAGTCCGGTCATATTGGCTGTGATGTATTCTTTGGTAACGGTGACTGCTTTGATGCCCCTGATATGATACATGTTGATCAGTTGTTGGTAGGCGCTTTCGAGAGAGGCAGGGGTTATAATCATCAGTTGATAATCGTCGGTACGGCCTTTACGGAGCGGATATTGGCCCATAATTTCGGGGTTTTGCGCTGATTTTTTGACCGATTTAAGGATATTCTGGTTGGAGGTGATATTTTTCAGGGCGGCAACGCTGTTGATGTCGCTTTTGGTATGCACCCGGATGGTAACCTGTTTGTAAAAGCTGACTTGTCCGGTTACAGGGTTGTATCGCAGGGGGGTGAAAGCGGATTGGCCCATTGCAAAACCGTTCATATACCGGGTCGACAGATGGCCGGTTGGAATATCGGGATAGGTTGCATCGGTAGTATAAACCGATTCATTTTTTAAAAAACCGCTGGTTTTTTCCTGTGATAAAGGGCGTACCCCTTGTTGCGGATAGATCTGAAAAAAACCATCGATAGGCGTCTCTTCCTGTCCTATAAATTCTATTGATTCCGCAGATTGTCCCGGTGGTAAAATCAGCGAAACGGAACAGTAGGGCAGGGCAGGTTCCCCTTCATGTCCGGTGAGAAGTGTGTTCGGGAAGGCAATCATTTGATAATTGCCAACAGTTTTAACGGTGTAATCGTTGAAATAGTAAGTCTTTTCGATCACTCCTGCATTCAAAGACAGCATCGAAAAAATCAAAACTATCCATATAAAGCATTTTTTCATAGGGGATAAAAGTTTTATGGTGATTAAAAGAATAGGATGAAGTTGATTATTACCTTAAATCCGCAACAAATAAATAAGCGACAAGTTTAACCAATATTATG
>DYSO01000239.1 GCA_020718225.1 Draconibacterium orientale
ATCATACGAAGCGACTCAATCCGTAAAACCTGACTGCAAATTTTAGGACAAGACATACCATTGTTTGTTTTTGCCTTTTCGGAGTGGACACAACCTTGAACCTGAAACCTTGAACCTTGAAACCAGCTGCAAGGAATGAATTGATGATGTTTCTTTCCTGAATGCAATAAAAACCCTGATAGAGTCAAAGGTTTCTGACGGCGTTTATAAACTATCTGATTTTCAAAAGAAGCGGATTGAGTTGGGAAATGAACAGATTCAAAAAGGAGAAACCATTTCCGACGAAGTTGTGCAAAAAGAGATTGACCAATGGCTCTGCTAATAATTCAATTTTTCACCACGGCACCACGACTATTCCTAATTCCTAATTCCTAATTCCTAATTTTCTCCCAGATTGTCCTTCGTTTAATTGTAAAATTCTACAAATAGTCGTACGTTTTTTTGTATATTTGTGCAAAATTACGAACGATGAGAAGAGCTAAACTGGCAGAATTAATTGCCTGGAAGGAGTCGGATTCCAGAAAACCCCTGATCATCCGGGGGGCCAGGCAGGTTGGAAAAACGTGGCTGATGAAGGAGTTTGGCCGTACAGCGTATGCCCAAACGATATACCTGAATTTTGAGCAGAACAGAAGGCTGAAAACCCTGTTCACCGATGATTTTGAAATCGCCAGGGTAATTGTTGCGCTTCAGGCTGAATCGGGGGTAACCATCAGGGCGGAGGAGACCTTGTTGATATTTGATGAAATCCAGGCAGTTCCTGAGGCGATCACCGCCCTTAAGTATTTCAGGGAAGATGCCCCGCAATATCATATTGTGGCAGCCGGTTCGCTGCTAGGAATGGTCTTGCATTCCAATATTTCATTCCCGGTTGGCAAGGTGGTTTTTATGGATCTCCATCCTTTGTCGTTCGAAGAGTTTCTCGATGCCATTGACGAGCGCCGGCTTATTACCCTGCTAAACAGCAGTGACTGGAGGCTGATCAAAGCATACAAGTCAAAATTTATCGAACGCCTGAGGCAGTACTACTATACAGGTGGAATGCCTGAGGTTGTCGCCACCTTTATCATGAACCATAACTTTACGGAAGTTCGGGAGATCCAGAAGCAGATCCTTAGCACATATGAGCAGGACTTCTCCAAACATGCACCTCCGGAAATTGTTCCGCGGATCCGTATGTTGTGGAATTCGATACCAGCGCAGCTTGCCAAAGAAAACAGAAAATTCATTTATGGGATCATCAAAGAGGGCTCCCGCGCAAAAGATTATGAGATTGCACTTGCCTGGCTTATCGACTGCAACCAGGTTTACAAGGTACACCGGGTATCAAAACCCTCGCTGCCGTTAAAAGCCTATGAAGACCGTAGTGCATTCAAGCTTTTTCTCGTTGATACCGGGCTTCTTGCAGCCATGTGCGACATCAGCTCCAAAACTCTGCTTGAAGGAAATTCAATATTCACTGAATTTAAAGGTGCTTTAACTGAACAATTTGTATTCCAGCAGATGAATTCAACCGGCGAATTTGTGATCTGCTACTGGGCGGCCGAAAGGTCAACCGCCGAGGTCGATTTTGTGGTTCAGCAAAACGACAGGATCATCCCTGTGGAAGTTAAAGCGGAAGAAAACCTGCAGGCAAAAAGTCTGAAGGTCTATTTCGATAAATTCCATCCTGAAATCGCCATACGCACCTCCATGTCAGATTTCCGTCACCATGACTGGATTACCAATATACCGCTGTATGCTATTTCCCTGATGAACAAATGATTTTTTCACCACGGCACCAAGTCACAGGGTCACAAGGAAAATAGCGAGGTAGCAAAATAGCGAAAATGACCAACTCCTCACTTTTAACTCCTCACTCTTAACGCTACACTCCCAATTGTTTTAGTCGTCCATGATAAGATTGCCAATAATTCCTTTTTGTCGATTCGCTAAGAAAGCAGGCTGATATCATTTTTTCTTCCTCTCCAACGCCTCTTTAACCTGGTCGCCGGAAACCTTTCCCGATAATTTTGCAGTCATGGAAAGGTTGTTCGCCTTTACCGAATCAACCACCAACTCCTCAAGCCCATATTTTATTCTGATCTCGTTTAAAGCCTTATCTATCTCATCCGTCAGAATCCTGGTCGACTGTCTGTCAAATCTCTTCAGTTTACATTTTATCATACGAAGCGACTCAATCCGTAAAACCTGACTGCAAATTTTAGGACAAGACAATTGCTTGAGACATCAGGCCCCATCCCCCCGGCTCACTTCCCCTTTTTTACCCCTTCCCCTTTTTTACCCCTTCCCCCCGGCCCCCTTCCCCAAAAAGGGAAGGGGGAGGGTTGCCAATAATTCATAACGCTGTTA
>DYSO01000086.1 GCA_020718225.1 Draconibacterium orientale
ACAATAAACCTCTGATTTACTGAAAGTTTGAGGATTTCTTACAGACACTATTTAGCAAACCGGAAATCATCAATGTCTTATTCAGTTACCGCAAAGGTTTATTCATCTATACACCGTTGATATTTCTATCCTGGCTGGGATTGATTTTTCTGGCTTTTACCAACCGTCTGCGTTTTTTCAGTATGTTGATTTTCATTGCACTGAGTACCTATATTATTTCAAGCTGGTGGAACTGGTATTATGGCGATGGATTCGGATTACGCGCCTTCATTGATTATTACGGGATTTATTGCCTGCTTTTGGCATTGTTATTGAACCGGATACCTATGAAATTTGTACATCTTCTGATTATTGCTCTGATTGGTCCGATTGTATTCCTGAATTTATTTCAAACATGGCAGTATACCCAAAAAGGCATCCAGCCCAACAGCATGAACCGTGAAAAATACTGCTATATTTTTCTGGAGTCCGATTCTGCCCACATGCAAGGATTGGGAGGGAACCTGGAGATTGCTGATTTTACCGTTGATCTGAACAGACCGGAATTGGTTTTACACAACGATTTTGAAACGAAACCCGATTCATGGAATAACATATCCATCCAATATTCATCCAGGGCGTTTTCCCAAGGTCATGTGGGATATCTTGATTCGATTCATCCATTTAGTCCGGGGCTTGAAATAAAGACCAGCCAACTTGGGTTTTTGCCATCCAGGTTTTTCATTGAGGGTGAGCTGATGGTTTGGGATAGTATGATGGGGGCAAGCAATCAGGCGCTGGTTGTATTGAGCATGGATAGCATCAGCCGATATGAAAACTATTGGCAGGGTTTCCGGTTGAACGACACTCCGCTGAATGATATGAAATCGTGGCGAAAATGCCGGTTTTCGCTTACGCTTCCGGAAATAGAAAACCCCGGTGGAGTTTTAAAAATATATATTTGGAACACCGGAAAAAAACCCTTTCTGCTGGATGATTTTATCCTGCATTTTTACCGGATCAAGGATCCTTAACAAATCGTATATCGTATATCGTAAATCGTAAATCGTAAATATTTTCTCATCCTGTTTCCAGCAACACCACCGCATAGGCCGATATTCCCTCTTCCCTTCCGATGAAGCCCAGATTTTCGCTGGTTTTTGCTTTTATGGAAAGTTGTCCTGTTTCGATGTTCATGGTTTTAGTCAGGGCAAGGATCATTTCCGGGATCAGTTTGCTGATCCTGGGTTGTTGTAAGACGATGGTTGTGTCAATATTGCTTATGGTAAAGCCCTTTTCACGAATAAGGTCAATGGTTTTACTCAGAAGAACCTGGCTGTCGATCCCTTTCAGAGAAATGTCGGTATCGGGAAACTGGTTCCCGATATCGCGCAGGCCGGCGGCTCCCAGCAATGCATCGATAATGGCATGGATGAGCGCATCGGCATCGGAATGGCCGGTAGCGCCTTTGGTGTGCTGCACAGTAATACCCCCCAACCGGAACTCGTGGCCGGTTTCCAATGCATGGGTATCAAAACCAAAACCAATACGCATCAAAACGGATGATTTACTGAATTGACGATTTCCAAAGGGAGACAATGATGGTCGCTCCCACACCAATTAATTGGATCCGGAGCCCTGTCCTCCCTTACCGGTATTGTTGAAATTAAACAGCAGGGTAAACTGCAGGGTATTTTGTAACGGATTGTTGTTTCGAATCGGGATCAGATAAGAAAAATCAAGCCCAAAAACATTGTATCTCAACCCGGCCCCTAAAGTAAAAAATTGCCGGTCGCCCTTATATTTTGATTCATAAAAATATCCGGCCCGGATTGAAAATAGTTTGTTGTACCAGTATTCGGCAGCCACTGCTACATTGATCTCCTGGAGCTCTTCCTTAAAACCATAAGGGGCATCATAAAACGACTGGATCATCCCTTTCACAACTGAAACATCGGGATCTTTCCCGGCTAAAATCACTTTTTTTCCATCGGGGCCAATGATCGGATTGTTGTTTGTGTCTTTGGCATAAACCGGAGGAGTAGGTACCAATAGCTTTGACAAGTCAAGCGCAAATGAAATCCGGTTATAGTCGTCAATATCCATGGTGAAGGAGGGCCCTAACCGAAGGGTGGTCGGGATAAAATCGCGCACCACGGAAGTACTGCTATATGACATTTTAGCCCCGATATTGGAAATATCAAAACCGACATCAATCGAAGCGCCACTCATACCCCTGATATCCATGGGATGGTGGTAATAAATGGCAATGTCGGCTGCAATTGAAGTCCCGGGCCTGACATCATAAGAGGTATAGTTGACAGGGACCAGATTGGAATAGATGAACCGGGCAGCAACCGCGCCTGAAAACTCCCGTGAAAACTTCCGGGCATAGGTTGCATCAATAGCCCATTCATTGGGTTTCACTTCGCCCAATTCCTGACCAACATCATTGGTAAACATAACTGAACCCATCGAGAAAAAACGCAGGGATGCTGCCACTGCCTGTTTTTCGCCGATTTTTCCAAAACCAACAACCGAAGCCAGGCCAATATCATTGACCAAGCCCCTTAACCAGGGAACATATCCGATACCAAATCCAAAGGATTGATCAATAAAAGCGTATTTTGCCGGGTTCCAGAACATGGAATATGCATCGGGACTGGTAGCAGCTCCAATGTCGCCCATACCTCCTGAACGGGCATCGGGTGAAATGGTCAGAAAAGGCACAGCTGTGGAAATAACACGGCTTCCATCGGTGGGTTCTGGTGGTAAATCCTGGCCGAAACTGTTAGCAGAGATGAATGCGAAAGCAAGCAAGAAAAGAACTTTGATCTTCATGGGTTTATTGCAGAATTTAAATGATACAATGTTATATGTTGGGAACAATAACGGATTCTCTGTTTATATATTGTTCGGGTCATCCGGGAAATTTACCCCCTGAAGCCCCGGTCGGGGATCCGGTGAAAGTGAAAGCATAATATTTCTCGCATGGGTCGAAATCGGGGAAAAAATCATCTGATAATGACAAGTTTCTGTGACACTTCAGAATATGCCCCACTTTTCCCACTGAAGGCGATCTTATAAGGATATAATCCGGTACTGAGTTTTTTTCCATTGGCATCGGTCCCATCCCAATACACTCTGGGGAATACAGTACTCCCAATACCCATGCCGGGCCAGGAACCGGTAAGCACATTCACCAGCCTTCCGGCAAGATCATAAATATGGATGCGTACATCCAGCGTTTCTTCAGCAGATTGCTCCGGTTGAAAAACAAACCAGGTATAGTCGGTCAAAGGGTTTGGCATGTTCATAACCTGTTTGACGGTAAGGGTGTTCTGCTGAAAAACATAAAATGAAATTTCAGTTTCTGAGGAATTATTGAACATATCCCAGGCCTTGACACTCAGATGGTGCATTCCGTCGGTCAATTCAGTCAAAGGATAGGTGAGGGAACCGCGGGTATAGGAATTGAAGACCGGCGAATAATAATCATTCAGCACCATAGCGTGTGCCCTGTCATAATCGAGTACTGCCTCAATCTCGTGCCCGATTCCCAACCCGATGTAGTTAACGCCGTTGGTATCGAAAATATCGGCCATCATGACCGGGTCCCGGTTTGTCCTGTTTCCTGAAATAAAGTTACGGTCGTTGAGGTACAAACCAATGGCGGGACCCGAATTTTCGGGGTTAACGGATGGATTGGCCCCACCGATAACCATTTGATCGGAATAACCCGCAGCATTCTCCTGTTCATTGTAAGCATAATAACTCAGTTTCCCCCGGCCGAACTGCAAGGCAATTTCCTTTGGCAGGACAAAGGATAATTCGAAATCGCCTGCAATAACAGGAGCATTCCCTTTAAATAAAAGGCCGTTCTGCAGGAAAAAAGGTTCGGGGTATGTTTCCGGTGGGGGGATATTCCCAAGGGTGGAATAGGAAACAGGTTTATCAAAAACGCTTCCTGTGACAACACCATTAAAAGTGGTCACCTTCTGACCCATGGCATCTTCAACAATCCCTTTCACAGTGACCGTCGAAAGGCCCAGGATGGTATCGGGTTGATTGACTGCCTGATCGTTGATTGAGATGGTTTTAAGGTTGTAATCAGCAAAAGCAATATTTTGTACCGGGTCGCCTAACAATACGAAATTCCGTAGGGAAGAAATATTGTTGTTGAGGTTTTTCGAAAGACGGATCAAATCGCCTGCCCTCAGGTAATTTCCCTGTTCATCTTTATCCATCAGATGCTGAAAAAAACTTGTATTTAATTTTATGTTATGACCGGCAAAAGCCAGGCGTGTCGTAGAGAAGAGGGCTACACCGCCCCCGTTCGGATGAAGGATCACCATTTCGCCGGCGGTATATCGTTCGGGATTATCAAACCGGCTGAATTCACAGGTTGCCGTGAAAAATATGGGAAGTTTAAACCGGTTCGACCATTGTTCTATATCGCCCATGGTCAGGACCTGTTCATAACTCCAGCCTGCTTCGCCCCCGTGACCGGTGTAATTGATAATCAAAGACCCTTTTTCAACTGCTTCATTCAGCGCCCTGGTAGCATCGGGGAATCGGTAACCTCCGGGTATCTGGACCCGATGGTAAGCGTCGAAATAGATTTTATTGACATTGAACAAGGGGTATTGGGAGCCCACGATGGAGGCCAACTCTTCGGCCTGGTGAAAATGAAGATTTTGGTTTTCATCATCGGCTAAAAAGGTGATCGTATTCCTCCAATCGGAAGATACCGGATAGTTTTTTGAAGCATAGAGGAATATTTTATCGACCATTACCTGTGCGGTTGCCGCATCGGAAACAGGGAAACGGCCTACGCCGATACTGATGGGCCCATTTGAATTCAGTCCTGAGGTATCGTCCATTATCCCGAAATAATCATCGGTGACATAACTATCGGTTGGTGATAACGATTCGGCTGACTGAAATGTCGGTACATAATTGTTATTTCCGGGGATCCTGTTTTTCGGGTCATAGGAACCGTCGCCTAAAAGTAAAAGGTAGCGTGGACGCGATACGGAATCGCCTTTATCGTAAAGAAGTTTCATAAAATCCCGGATGGCTGTCGGATCGGGGTTTCCGCATGCGAACTCCGTAAATATGGCCGTTGTTGTTACAACCTGTACACTGATGTTGTTTTGGACGCGGTGATAATCGGCCAATTGACCGGCCTGATTAAGAAAATCGGGATGCGAAACAATAACAAGAGTAGTAGGTTCGGCCGCATGGAGGTTTTGATTGGGGATTTCACCACGGGATATAACCGGGTAATAATACGATCCATCGAAGGCAATAAACTGACGTAAACTATCGGTGGACAACCTGAAGGTTAACAGGCTGTCGGTCAATACCGACTGCACATCGCCAATGGCTCCGGGATCGGTAATGTCCCAAACGACGGTTTCGGGCGTGGCTTTTGAAAGATAAAACTGGGTTACCTTTCCCGGACCGTAGGAATAGGTACTTCGAAAGGGCATCTGCGGACCAACCCATGAAAGGGCCCGGACACAATTTATTTCGAGATAGTTTAACCATCCCAGCGAATTCCCATAGGGAAGGCTATACTCCAGGCGTATGGTCTGGTTCTCCTTTGGATTAACAATGGCCGTTTGCCTTGTTTTTAACTTACAATATCTGGAAAGATCACCCGGATCGGTGGCATCCACCTTCAAAGAATCAACCCTCCTGCCATTGCAGATAATAACAAAATAGCTGGATGATCCGGCTTTAGCAGCTACATAACTGCGCAATCGCAATGGCGAAAGGGTATCAATACGGGGAAAAGAGAAGGAAAAGTCCCGGGAGGTGATGGTATTGTCGAAAACCTCACCATACCATTCTTTTCCCGATTTGATCAGGTTCCGTTGTTCCTCTTCATGAACCGCGTAATCATCAAATTTTAAGGCATTGTAATTGGGAAGGGCGGTGGTTGATTCCAGTGGCTGAACCCTTAATCCGGGCTCGTTTCCGTAAGTGATAAAATAAAAAGTAGTATCTGAATACAAGTTTTTCTGGTGGCTAAACAACCGGGTATTGATATCGAACAACCATTTGTCGGGCGATTGTCCGTAAAACAGGATGTAATCGTCCGGATCAAAACTTCCATCGCCCCCATCGATAACCAAAATGGAATTCTCCTTCAGATCGTCGAACCGTTTGCCTGAGACCGATTCGGGAAGCATTCCGCCACCATTCCCAAAAAGACGGATCCTGGCAGGATCGAGGGTTGCCATTTCGACTCCCATCGACGCCAGATCGGCATAAGTTATCCGGTGTATACCGGTGTGGATCACAGCCAGCTTGTACCATACCCCCTGTGCCAGGACGGAAGCGCTTTTATGCGGCAACGCTGCCATTGTCATAATAGAGAACAGAAATAACAAAAACAGGAGGCCGTATCGTTTATACATCGTCGAAAAAAATGTAAAAATATGCATTTACCGGATTACCACCAATTTTGAAGTTTGATATTTTGCGGTCCCATCTTCGAGCATCAGTTGTAACCTGTAAATATAAATTCCCGAACTGATCTTGCTGCCACTGTTGGTGGTCCCATCCCAGGTTATGCAGGCTGCCCTGAAACCCTGGCTGTAAATGGTTTCGTGCAGAACCTTTAGCAGGTCGCCGTTCAGCGTAAAAATGCGGATTTCGACTTCAACAGGCTGATAAACCTGATTGGTTTCCCAGGTAAAGGTCGTATTGTCCCGCATCGGATTGGGATAGTTGTATAGATGCTGTAAGGCAAAACCCGCCGAAGAAACCACAATGAATGAAATGTTTGCCTCAGAAGAATTGTTATAGACATCCCATACCTTCATGGTAAGGTTGTGAGCCCCGTCGGACATAGCGCTGAGGGGATAACCCAGCGTACCACTTTTATAAGTATTCAGGTCAGCCACATAATAATCATTCAGTATAATGGGTGTTGATGATTTATTATCAAGTATTGCGGTGACATCATGCCCGATTCCATTTCCAACAGTATTGATCCCTGACGAATCACGGATATCAGCTAACAGAAAGGGGGTCTGGTTGGTAATTCCTCCGGAAACAAAAGCCCTGTCATTCATGAAGAGTTTGATTTCCGGGCCATTGTCATCGGGATTGGCAGCATTATTATATCCTCCAACCTGAATATTTTCGTCATATCCGTTGGCATCTGTTTCGGCGCTGCGGGCATAGTAACTTATTTTACCCATACCATATTTATAGGCAATATCTTTGGGGACAATAAATGTAAAAGAGAATGATCCATTGGTGACTTCAACTTTCCCTTTATAGACAGGATTTTTTCGCAACAGGAAGGGATAGGGGTCATCGTATCCGTAGTTGGCTTTGGTCCATACTTCAACAGCTTTATCAAATACCGTCGGAAAAACAGTTCCTGAAAAGGAATCGGCTTTTTGTCCGGTTGCATCCCTAACCTCCCCTGTGATGGTAATGAGCGAAAGCGCTTTGAGTGTATCGGGGATTGTTGAAGGCGGATGATCATTAATAGCGGTTGTGACCACGTCAAGGTTGGGATAAGCCATTTGAAGGGCAGGATCGCCTAAAAGGACAAAAGCATGAATATTTGGATACGACCCCATCTGATATTTTGCAGCCATCAGTAAATCGCCCAGTTTCAGGTACCGGTTCCCGGTTTTTTTAAAGACACTGTTATAGAAATTTACTAAAAGTGCTTTGTTTGTTCCGGCATAAGTAAGCCGGGAAGTGGTAAACAAGGCAACTCCCCCTCCGGTTTTATTCAGTAAGACCCATTCGCCGGCCGAAACACGCTCAGGATCGTCATACCGGCTGAACTCACAGGTTGCCGTAACAAAGACCGGCATTTCGTCGATGTTGCGCCAGGTTTTGATATCCGGGACTTCCAGTATCCGCTCATGTCCCCAGCCAAGTTCGCCGCCGTGACCAACATAATTCATGATCAGGCTTCCTTTTTCCACCCGTTTGTTGATGGCATCATTGACCTCCGGATAGCGGTTGCCACCCGGAGTGCTAACCATGGTATAGGCATCAGAATAGATTTTATCAATATTGAAAGCTTTATCATTTGCATCCACAATCCCGGCTAAAGTTTCGGAATCTTCCACAAACATATTACCGCCTTCATTCTGATCATCGGCCACAAAAGTTACCACGTTGCGCCAGTCGTTTTTTACCGAATCGCTGTTGGCACAATAATGCAGAATTTTACTTACAACCGCAGTTGCCTCTTCCACTGAAGAGACCGGCAACCGGCCAACACCCATATCGAGGGTGCCGTTGGCAGACTGACCTTCATTGGGGTCAAGAAGAACGAAATAATCATCCGAAACGAATGATTGATCCGGGGAGAGTGAATTTGCCGATTCGAAAGCAGGCACAAAGTTGGTATTGTTTTGGATCCGGTTTTTATAATCGTATGATGCATCGCCAAGCAATAAAAGATATCTGGGTTCAGAACCCGGCACCGCCTTGTTGTACATCATCCTGACAAAGTCGCGAATGGCTGTTATATCCTGCACACCGGAAGAAAACTCATGATAGATTTTTTCGGGTGTAGTAATTAAAACCGAAAGGTTGGAGTGTTGGCGATGAAAAGCAGCAAGACGCTCCGCTTCCGAAAGAAAATCCGGATGGCTGACGATGATATAATCGACAATGGCAGCTCCGTGAAGATTTTGGTTCTCTATCCTTCCAGCGTAAGTGGGTTTAATAAACGAACTGCTGTTAAAAGCAAGAAACTCTTTTAAAACTGGTGTTTCCAAACGAAATGTATAGATATTGCCATTTTTTACGGGATCAATCCGGGAAGCTTCGCCGGTTGTTGTTATATCCCAAATCTCCAACTCCTGTCCATTTCCATCAAGGGAAAATTCTGTGATCGCACCGGATATGACAGAAGCGATGGAGCGAAAAGCCATCTGGGGGCCGGATTGAACAAGATGGCGGGAAACATTCATTTCAATATAATCCAGGTAACCTGTTGAACCAGATGATTTATTGTAACGCAGATTCACATCCATGTCAGGGCCGGAAGGGGTAAAGCGGGCAGATCCCTGGCGTCCTTTTGCATAATCGCTTTCATAACCCGACCCGGTGGGTTCGATATTCAGGGAAAAGAGGGTCGTACCTCCCATCGAAGCAACAAACGAGGAACTCCCGTAGGTGGAGCGGGCTGCCACTTTCGCTGTAAGTGTGGCAGGAGAACCGGTATCGATGTTCGGGAAAGAAAACGAATAGTTTCTGGAAAGTGTCAGTTCAAAGGTCTGGTTGTCCCACCATTCTTTTCCCGATTTAATAAAATTCAGGTCCTCTTTTTCGTACAGGGCAAAATCATCAAATCTGTTGATGGTGGCTGTTGGCGGAAGGTCTGATGAAGGCTCTGTTGTGATTCTTTTACCCGGGCCGAGATCAAAATTCAAAAAAAAGCAAGTCTGGTCCGAATAGATATTCTTCCGATGATGAAACAACTGGTCGGCCGGGGTATATACCCAGGTATCCGGCGCCTGGCCATATAACAGGATATAATCCCCGGGATCAAACCGTCCGTCGGCTTCTCCATAGACAAAAACTGCATTTTCCTTCAGATCGTCAATACGTTCTGTGGCGTTGGCCTCCGGGAGCATCCCCCCTCCATTGCCATAGATACGGATGTTCAACGGATTGATCGATCCCACATCAAGACCCGCATTTTTCAGATCATCATAGGTCAACTGACAGATACCCCCGGAGGTGATCCCAAATTTATACCATGACCCGGTTGACAAAACAGAGTTTTCAGCATAGGTCCGGGTAGATTTCAGATCATTTATTGGATCCGGGGTTTTACTGATGGTTATCTGAAGTGTAAAAGAGACCAACCGTTCCACCTCCCCTGTATTCGTATTGTGGCGTAAAGGCAGCAGGATTACATTCATCCAGGGTACTTTTCGCTGCACCGAAAGCTCATGAAAAACCGGAAGGGTATCGCTGATCTTCCCGATATCCCGGTATGATCCGGCTGGTGATGGCGGTAAAGGTTCGTACACCGGATTTTCGATCCGGACCGTTGCAGACAATGCATCCGGTTCCTGCAGGCGGAATGAATCAATCCACAGAGGGAGCAATCCATAATCATTTCGGGTTATGGAACCGGTAAAAGAGAGGATGGCCGGAAGCTGGCTTGCCGGAATGTTCCCGGAAGCGCCATCATTCCAGGAAATGTTTACATCCCTGACGACCACCTCCTGGGAAACAAGGCGCACAGAGAAAGCAAATGTAAGGAGAAATAAGAAAACCGGGAGATTTGGAATATATTTTATACTCATAATCAAGGGTCAAAGTAACATTAAGAAGACAGCAACAATACGATAAAGGTTGCCATACCATAAAAATTTTCAGATAATTATATGGTATCAGAATTTCTAACGTTTATCAAAGCGTAATATTGTCAGCGACCATACACTGATATTCAATTTTTTCTATACTTTTGTATATCTTTTTAAACCGATAAGCAGGTCAAAACAATGGTCAGGAACTTGAAGATAATTTTCCTTCTCACTTTTATATTCACCGGGAAATTATGTTTATCCCAGGATCCGGAATTTTCCCAGTTTTACGCCAACCCTTTGTATCTGAACCCTGCCCTGGCCGGCATCGCGGTTGGCCCCAGGATCATCCTGAATTACCGCAATCAATGGCCCGGTCTTGGACAGGCTTTTGTTACTTACAATGCATCCTTCGACACCTATCTGGATGCGTTGCATGGTGGGGTTGGATTGGTAGCTACTGCCGATCAGTCAGGCGGAGGGGCCCTTACCACAACCATGATCAATGCGGCTTATTCTTATAAACTCAACATCACCTCCCGTTTACAGGCAAGCGGGGCCATCAAGGGAGGGTATTACAGGCGCGACCTGGCAAGAGATAAACTTATCTTTGGCGATTCAACCCAGATTGACCCGGTTGTTGACCCGGACAATCCTAACACCCGTTCATCCGTCGGGGTTCCAGACTTTGGCGCCGGCATTTTCTTCAGTTATGATAACCTTTTATATGGTGGCTTTTCTGTAGATCATCTTTTTCAGCCCGATATCGGGTTTTCCTCCGTCAGCCCCTCCCCGTTGTACATGAAATTCACGGTCCATGCCGGTTCGGTAATCAATCTCCGTTCCGGGGGCCCCGACCAGGACCGGGAGTTTTCAATCTCGCCCAATGTCCTCTATCAGCAACAATTTAAGTTTCATCAGCTCAACCTGGGGCTCTACCTGACGTTTGACCCCATGGTGGCAGGAATGTGGTTCAGATATAATTTTGAAAATGCCGATGCAATCATTCCCATGATCGGTTTTCATTGGAAAAACCTGAGAATTGCTTACAGTTACGATTATTCCCTGAGCAAGCTGAAAGACGCGTCGGGCGGGGCACACGAAGTTTCTGTTTCCTGGCAGTTTACCACCGTTGAAAAAAGAAGGGAGATCAAGGCAATAAAATGCCCGCGTTTTTAGTTATGTGTCTAATGATTGTTCTTTTATGATATTTAAGACCATGATGAATCTGCATGAATTTTCAGCAGATCATTGAAATTCTTAAGAAATTCATGTAGGTTTGCAAAAATTTTCAAGGATGAAAATTCAACACATTTTTCAGGTTTGTATTCTGATCGCTGCCATTCTTGGCGCTACCTCCTGTAATAAAAAAGGAAGCAGTTCAGGAAGCAGTTCTAAAGTTTCCAGTACCACCGGCTGGGAATTTAACAATCCCAAAAACGGCGGTTTTGAAGTCAGAAAATTTGCCAACCAGGAGACAGGCCCCGGACTGGTTTTTATTGAAGGGGGAACCTTCACCATGGGTCAAACACAGGATGATGTAACCTTTGAGTGGAACAACCAGCCCCGCAGGGTATCGGTTGCCAGTTTTTATATGGACGAAACAGAAGTCCGCAACCTCGATTATCTTGAATATCTTTACTGGTTAAACCGGGTTTATGGCACCGATTATCCCGGCGTTTACCGCAAAGCTTTACCCGATACGCTTGTCTGGCGTGATAAAATGTCGTACAACGAACCTTTGGTCGAATACTATTTTCGGCATCCATCCTATCGCAACTATCCTGTTGTTGGTGTCACATGGGTACAGGCCAACGATTATTGTCTTTGGCGCACCGACAGGGTTAACGAAATGCTGCTGATCAGAAAAGGGATCTTGTCAATGGACCCGGCACAGAAAAATGAAAATAATTTTAATACCGAAGCATATCTCGCTAATCAATATGAGGGACTTGTCGATAAAGCCCTTCCCGACCTTAACCCCAATGGTACGGGGACCCGGAAAGTTAAAATGGAAGACGGGATTATGCTGCCAAAATACAGACTCCCTACCGAAGCTGAATGGGAATATGCAGCCCTGGGGCTTATCGGAAACACAAACCATGAACGTGTAATCGAAAGAAAAATATATCCATGGAACGGAAACTATGTCAGAGTAGCTGAATCAAAATACTACGGCAGCTTCATGGATAATTTCAAACGCGGGAAAGGCGACTATATGGGAGTTGCCGGTAACCTGAACGACGGCGCCGAAATTCCTGCCCCCTGCGGGTCCTATTTCCCCAATGATTACGGCCTTTACAATATGGCAGGAAACGTCAGCGAATGGGTACTCGATGTTTATCGTCCTTTAAATACCCTGGAGGTTTCCGATATACGGCCCTTCCGTGGCAATGTGTACAAAACCCCCGTGCGCGATGCCGAAGGCTTCCTGGCCGAAAAAGACA
>DYSO01000087.1 GCA_020718225.1 Draconibacterium orientale
GTCCGTGAACAACCTGTGGAAGGTTCATTAGCCGTCCGCCGAAAAACTGTGCAATGGCCTGCATCCCCAGACAGACGCCGAAAACGGGGATACTTTTCCGCTGGTATAGCCGGATATCCACTATTTTTTTTAAAATCTCATACATGGCCGGCTGTTCATCGGGCAATCCAGGCCCCGGTGAAAAAATAATCCGGTCAAACCGGTCAATTTCACCGATGTTGAGTTGTTCGGGCATGAGGATTTTAAAACTAACTTTGCTGTTTCCGCGTATTAATTCAACCAGGTTCCAGGTAAAAGAGTCGTGGTTATCAACAAGCAGTAGCATGGGATATTGAATGTCGAATTGAATATGAATTATGAATTATGAGCTATGAATTATGAATTATGAATTATGAGCTATGAATTATGAATGACAAATGTAGGATTTTTGAAGATCGGGCAGGATTTTTTTTAACAGGGGTGAAAACAGGGGCAAGGCATGCAACCGCACAATAAAATTGTAACTTCTACTTTTGTGAAGGGATCTAAACATAATGAAATCATCGCGAAAATGAACCGGTTTGCCAGGTCGGCAGATCCCTTTGTGTTTGCCATTGATTTTGAAGGGTCTGATGGTTTTGTTTATTCCCCGGAAGAGGCAGATAAACTGGGAATCCGGTACTATTTTGAGGGATATTCGAAAGAAAAATTGCATCCGGCAAAACCGATATTCAGCTTTCCTGTATCACCGGTTGATTTTTCAATCTATGAGCGGGTATTCAACAAGGTGATGTTCCATTTGCACCGGGGGGATACCTATCTGATAAACCTTACGTTCCCGACGCCGGTCAGTGTCAGTGTCACTCCTGAGGAACTTTACGAAATAAGCCGTGCCCCTTACAAACTCTTATTTCCTGATCAGTTTGTTGTGTTTTCGCCCGAGCTGTTTGTCCGTATTCAGGATCGCACCATTTGCTCTTTTCCCATGAAGGGGACCATTGACGCTTCGCTTCCCGATGCATGTAACCGATTGCTGGGGGATGAAAAAGAGTTTTTTGAACACAACACCATTGTTGACCTGATACGCAACGATTTATCGATGGTGTCGACCCATGTGGAAGTGAAACGGTTTCGCTTTCTGGAAATGATCCGTACCAATAGGGGCGATCTCTGGCAGATGAGTTCCGAGATCAGCGGAATCCTGCCGGAGGACTATCTTTCGCATCTGGGCGATGTGGTTTTCAAATTGTTGCCTGCTGGTTCGGTGACCGGGGCCCCCAAAGAAAAGACGGTTCAGATCATCCGCGAAAACGAATTGTACAAACGGGGTTTTTATACCGGGATTTTTGGATTTTTTAACGGACAATCTTTGATAACAGCCGTTTCAATTCGTTTTTTAGAAATCAATCGTCAGAATGTCCGGAAGATTTTAACCATCACCCATGACATGGTGAAGGAGAATCCCGACGCTGCTGCTCCGGGTCTCATCCCGATGGTTTTTAAAAGTGGTGGCGGAATTACCGCGAAAAGCGATGTCAACAACGAATACCGGGAGATGTTACAGAAAGTGTATGTGCCTCTTGTTTGAAACAGTCCGGATTGAATACGGTTCGCCACAGCATCTGTTCTGGCACGAATATCGGATGAACCGTGCCCGTAGTGAAATCTGGAATATGGGTTCACCGTTGTCGCTGTCGGAAGAAATTCGTGTTCCTGATGCTTATTCAACCGGGCTGGTACGCTGTAACATTTATTACGGGCCTGATATACGGGAGATTACCTTTAAAAAATATGAAAAACGGGTCATCCGTTCGTTGAAGCTGGTGAACTGTGAAACCATCGATTATCATCTGAAATACACCGACCGCGGGTTTCTTGCATCCCTGTTCAATCTGCGCGGGGATTGCGACGAAATACTGATTGTAAAGAATGGGTTTATTACCGATACATCGGTATCGAATATCATTTTTAAAAGTGGAAATCTTTGGGTCACCCCTGCAAATCCTTTGTTGCCGGGAACATGCCGTGAGCGGTTGCTGAAGGAAGGAAAAATTTTTGAACGCCGGGTCCGACCGGTTGATTTAGCCCTGTATCAGGGATACAAACTGATCAATGCCATGCGCTATCCGGAAGAAATGGCCCTTCAACCAATATCTTCGATTTTGTGGTAAACGCCATACCGGGTAAAAAAAACCGAGGGCAACGACTGTTTAAAAAATCCCCTGGACAAGCATGAGGGAGTGGTTTACATTCCTGAAATGGTTGTAGATCAGAATATTTTTTAACCGGGAAGGGTTGAATGTATTGTATTGAAAGATTTCAGGATAGTGTTGGTGACGTAACATATTGGAGGCGACATAGAGGCCGAAACCGGTAGCGGTATGGTATTCGCCACAAAGGTGTTTATACCATGCCTGCGGTTTCCCGGGAAAAAAATGGTTGGCAAAACGATCATAATAAGGATCGTTGTCGCTGTCGCCGTTAACTCCCAGCAGCACCAGGTCGATATCATGGACGGTGATATCGTGTTTCCCTAAGAAACAGGGGAGAATGGATTCAGGTTTAAACGACCCGTTCAGGTTAAATGAAGTTTTAACTTCCAGGAGCCGGGCATACGATGAGGCTGTTTTGTCTTTCCCCAAAAGGAAAAAAGCAGCGCCTTCGCCGGCTAAGGCTCCTGGTGTATGGTGTTTGAGCAATTCCAGGTTATGGACCGGTTCCATTTTCCACTGTCCGATGCGGCGGGTAATGTGAAGATGGTTCATGGTCATTTCGTCGATGCCGCCCACTAAGACGTTGGAGGCCATTCCTTCGTCGAATTGCATGAGGGCATCCGTCAAACCACTTTCGAACGAAAAGGTGCGGTGTACATAGGTTGAATTGTAGTTGTGGCATTTGAGTTGAATGGCCACTTGCGAGCTGATGGTATTATAGGTCGATTGGATAAACGGGGTTGGGTTCAGGAATTTTTCTTCACGCGTAATTTCACTTAGGATTTTTTCTGTATCCTCCACACTGCCAAGCCCTGTCCCTGTGATGATGGCATCCGGCATAGTGCATCCGGCTTCTGCCAGGCTGAGTTTGGCAGAGGTTATTCCCATTTTAATAAGCCTGCTCATGCGACGGGCCTGGATTGGGTCGATATAGTTACGGTAAACGGGCTCGATGCATTTCAGGTAATCAGCGGTACAACCTGTAATTTCAGCAGGGAACCCGTGAATTTCGGCTGTTTTTTGTGGGGAGATTAGTCCAATGCCGTTGATGAATGCCATGAGGGGTTGGTGTTTTAATTCAGGGGTGAGTGGTGAGTGGTGAGTGGTGAGTAGTGAGTGGTTTTCATACTTTTACAAAAATCAGTGAGGTATCGTTTCCGCCGAAGCCAAAAGAGTTGGACATGACCACATTCACCGGATGGTTTGAGATCAGGTTTTCCACCGGGGAGAAATGGAGTTCTTCGATGGGTGTTTTAAAATTGAGGTTGGGCCATATTGCCTGTTGTTGAATGCAGAGAATGGAGACGATTGCTTCTGTTGACCCTGCGGCACTGGTGGTATGGCCGGTAAATGGTTTTGTGGAACTTACATAAGGGATCCTGTTGCCAAATAATTTTTCGATGGCTTTTCCTTCCGAAAGGTCATTGTTGTCTGTTCCGGTACCATGGGCATTGATATAATCGATGTCTTCAGGTTTTAACCCACTAACTTCCAATGCTTTTTTCATGGCCAGATAGGCTCCGGTACCTTCGGGCGATGAAGCCGTTTGATGGAATGCCTCGCAGGAATTGCCCCAGCCAACCAGTTCGCAGAGGGGGAGGTTCCCGCTTTTTTTCAGGCTTTCTTCCGATTCCAGTACAAGATACGAAGCCCCTTCGCCCAGGTTGAGGCCGGCCCGGTTCTGGTCAAAAGGCCTGGAAGGTTCTTTGTCAAGGATTTTCAATGCATTAAAACCATTCAGGTGAAATTTTGTCAGCGATTCACAACCTCCTGCAACAACACGGTCGAGCTTACCGGTACGGATCATCCTTGCCCCTAACATCAGGGCATTGGCAGCGGAGGAACAGGCAGTACTGATGGTTGTTATAAAATCGGTGATCCCAAGTTCACGGGCAATTTTTTCTGTACTGTCTGCACAATCGTAGGAATCGATATAAGCGTTCCGGGTATCATTGGCCAGAAAATCCTGATAGTACAATTCGCATTGGTCCATACCGCCCACGGTTGTAGCAGAAATAAGTCCTGTTCTCAGGTCGCGGTTTTCCTTGAGCCGGGCATGGGATGCAGCCTCTTTTGCAGCAATAATGCCCAACAGGGCGTTCCGTGAATACCCCTCGGTATGGTCAAGTCCGGCAAGATCAAACAAGGCATCAAGCGTAAGCGGTACTTCCCCCACCAGCAGATCGTCTTTCAACAGCGTATCGATATGGTGAATACGGCCCAATCCGGATCTGGAACCGAGCAGTGAAGCCAGGTTCTCTTTAAGGTTGTTGCCTAAACATGAAATGATCCCGGTACCGGTTACGAAAACCCGTTGATCCATAACGGATTACTTTTTGTGTTCCATGATATATTCAGCCATCGTACGGATGGAATGAAATATCTTTTTCCCGTCTTTTGGGTCTTCAATTTTAATCCCGTAATTTTTTTCCAGTAAAACAATCAGCTCTAATGCGTCAATGGAATCCAATCCCAATCCTTCGCCAAAAAGCGGGGAATCGGGGTTGATGTCCTCTGCCGAAATATCTTCAAGGTTTAATTGTTCGATGACTTCTTTTTTCAGTTTTTCGATTAATTCTTCCATAATAAATCAGGTCGGTTACGTTTTATTAATTGTTTTAAATTCTCTTCTGTAAATGGAAATGGGGTGAAACTACCCGTAATCCCCATGCCTTCAGTATGCTCTTTTTCGACCAGCATGGTCAAAGCTTCGTACCGGTCGCCCATTACTTCCACCCATCCGCACAAAATGGTTTCCATCCCGGCTTTCTCAATAAGTTCACGGGTATAGCCAAACAAAAGCTTTTCGTCGAAATTTTCCGAGATAAGGAAAACATTTTCACCCTTGATTTTGTTCTTAATACAAATCTCCCCGATCATAATGTTGGGGAGGGTATAAACAAAAACCGATGGGCTTGGAAAGTAATGAGCCCGGTCTTTAATGGTATCATTGTGAATAATATCCGTGTCGAGACTCGAACTTGAATTGCTCATCACCACACCCACCGCATCACTGCAGTATCCCGCTATCGGTTTTTCATTAATAACCAGCGCGGAGGAAATAAATCCCAGTTTGCTCAAGGAATCCATTTTATAAAATCTGGGATAGTTGATCTCCTCCTTTTTATATACTGATTTGATAAAGTCGGCAAAATTAAGAAAATTTTCTTGAAAAAAGGTCAGGCGGTCATTTACAACCACTTTCTTTTCAAAAATATGGCAATAAGAGGTAACGATAAGGCCCATATTACAATTTCTGATAAACGATGGCAGCATTGCACCCTCCAAAGCCCGAAGCGGTCTTCAGACAACCATGGATGGAATGGGTTTCATGCCGGGTTAAAACATTTAACGGTACCGGAACTCCCGGTTCTTCAAATCCTGCAGACTGGAAAAGCTGTCCGGAGCGGAGTGAATGGATGGCAACGATGGATTCGATCATCCCGGCTGCCCCCAGGGTATGGCCCCAGTATCCTTTAAAGCTGTTAACCGGAACATGGGAAAGATGGCTTAATCCAAGGGCTTTCGATTCCATTTCATCATTATAGAGGGTAGCTGTCCCATGAGCTGAGATATAGCCGATGTCACCGGGGGAGAGGGAAGCCATTGTCAGCGCTCTGTTAATGGCCAGACTGAGTTCTTCACCGGTCCGTGAAGGCCCGGAAATATGGTTTGCGTCGTTTGTAACGGATCCTCCGGCAAACCGGACCGGATTTCCGATGGTTTTTGACAGGGCGGAAGTCAGGGCCATTGCCCCGCAACCTTCACCTAATGAAAGACCTGCCCGGTGATGGTCAAAGGGTTTGCATGGGACCGGGCCCAGCGATTGAAAAGATTGAAAACCGGAGATGACAAATTCTGAAACAACATCGCCGCCGGCCACAATGGCATGGTCAAACCTGCCTGATTGAATGAACCGTGCCGCAGTAAGGATGGCAACCAATCCGGAGATGCAGGCATTGGAAATAACGACAGGCCGGTTGCTGAAATGAAAAAAATCACCAATAACCCGGGCAAGTTCCCATAAATAGATACGACGATGGGGAAAAGAGGCCTTGTAACGATCTTCTAAAAGTTCAATATTTCCTTTGGTAGTCGATATAACAAAAAGGGTACGGGGGTTTGACGGGGATATATCGGTTTTTGAAAGAACATCTCCTATGGAGATGAGGAACATCTTTTCAAGCCGGGTATAAGCGGTTGAGGCCTCCTTCTTTTTATATTGGTCGGATAACGCTGAAAAACGCATTTCCAAATTAACGGGGTCAATTTTTGAGAGGATGGCCCCGGAGGGGGATAAATCGGGGCCTTCAACAGGTTTAATGCCAATTACATGGTTTTCGAGGGAGGAAATATTCTCCCGGGTCGAAAAACCCAATGAGGTAATGATGTTATCTGAAGTGATATAGACAGGATTGTTCATCGGCAGGAGGTTAAATGAGGTCCCATCTCTTTTTCCATCCCGTATAAAATTCCGGGGATGTCAGGAGCAATTCGCCGGCCGGGGTTAAAAAAACCTGGACCGAACTGCCCGTTGCCATCACCTCCATGTCGCTTTTTCGGTAAATGGTATATTCAAAAACAATTTTCGCAGCATCTGTCGGGACGTAACGGGTTTCAACAATGGCCGTATCGCCATATTCCAATGGCCGTTTAAAATCGCAGTTAATTTTAACGATGGGGATCATTACCTGGTGCTTATAAACATCTAAGTAGCCAAGGTTGTATCTGAGGCCAAACGATTCCCTGCCATCTTCAAAATAGCGTATGTAATTTCCATGCCATACAATGCGCATGGAATCGACTTCGGAAAACCGGATATCAATCTCTTTGCGATCAGTCAGTGCCATGGTTATTTATTCAGTGGGTTTTTCAGGGTTCGGTAAAAAAAAGTGATTATCAGGGAGATGGAAAAAAAGAGGGACAATTTTAAAATGGATGGAAATACTTCAATGATCCCTGCCCCCCGGAGAAAAATATCGTAATAAGCCGTCAGTGCCCAATTCAGCGGACTAAGGGCTGCAATGTCCTGCATCATTCTCGACATCAGGTATATGGGGACAAAAAGCCCGCCCAGCGCTGCCATGATGATGATGGATACGGCCCCGAAGGCGGCTGCCTGCTGATGGGTATTGGCGATGGTCCCGACCATTAACCCAAAGCCAAGGGCTGCAAGGGCTATTACGATGGTTACGATGATTATTGTAATTATCCGGGGGCCCAATACCAGTGGATCGGCGTTAAATAAAGGCAAAAGGTACATCCCGGTAAAAATCATAAGGATGGTTTGGATAAAACAAACGATCAGGTAAACAAATACCTTCGACATTAAAAGCTGCATAAAGGAAACCGGCATGCACTGTAAACGGAACAGGCTCCCTTCTTCCCGCTCTGTCATCATACTGCTGGTAAAAGGAATAATGATAAAGAACATGGCAAAAACAGTCCAGGAAGGAACGTTGTGTTGGGCAGTATTGGGAATTTCTTCAATAGGTTTATAGGTAGGAAAAACTTCCTTGAATTGGACTAGTTCCTGATAATCCTGTTCCGGTGGTTGAAAAGTTGGGAACAGGCGCGCCATCTCCTGGTTGAAAGTACGAAATACCATTCCGGTTTCAATCTTGTAATGGTATTCCTTGATGGCGCTAAGAATGGCATTTTTAAAGGTTTTTTTGACCGTAGGGTCGAAGTAAACCGTTACCGTATCGGCCGCTTTCACCGGTATGTTGTTCAGTAGCATGGGATTGAACAACCCAAATCCAGCCAGGGTTTTGGAGACCTGAAGCCGGACATTGTCGCGGATCGATCCGGTAATCCCCTTTGGAATAACGATTCCAATCAGATAATCCCCTTTTTTTACAGCTTCCTTCAAGGAGTTTTCTGTCAGGGGTTTACCATCAAGGCTGTCGATGATTGAAAAGAAATTCGAATCCCTGAGCCCTTTTCCAATTTTCAGTCCCAGTGTATCCTGGTCATTGTCAATAAATAGCACTTCAACGTTCAATTCCCGTGTAATGGAACTATACCCTACTTCCTGGAGCAGCGACATGATGACGATGAGGATCAGCGGCATGATGAAGAGAATGATCAATCCTGCTTTGTCGCGGAGCAGGATGAGCGCTTCCTTTCTGAATCCGGCAAAAAATTTAAACATACTGAAGTGGTTTAGTCGCGCAGGGTTTTGCCTGTAAGGTGGAGAAAAATATTTTCAAGATTTTTAAGGTCCGGGTTTTCTTTTAAGAGGTCGTTCGGGTTTCCAAGGGCGATGATATTGCCACGGTCCACAATGGCGACCCGGGTACAAAGGTTTTCGGCTTCCTCCATATAATGGGAAGTATAGATGATGGTAGTCCCCGATTTATTGATTTCATTAAGATAATCGAGGATAAAAATTCTTGATTGAACATCAATCCCCACGGTTGGTTCGTCCAGGAACAGAACTTTGGGTTTATGCAGCAAACCGGCGATCAGGTTCACCCGTCGTTTCATCCCGCCCGAATAGGAATTTATTTGTTTCCGGGCAACCTTATCAAGGCCAAATTCGATAAGGCATTCCTGAATCCGTTCTTTCAGGGGTTCTCCGCGCATCCCATACATATTTCCAAAAAAAGTCAGGTTTTCGAGCGCCGACAGCGTAGGATATAACGCAAGATCCTGAGGAACTACGCCAATATTTTGTTTAATCAGGGGCAGATGGGCATGAATATCCATGCCATCGATGGTCACGGTTCCCCGTGTCGGGGGAAAGAGGCCACAAAGGATGGAGATGGTGGTTGTTTTTCCGGCGCCATTCGGGCCGAGAAGACCAAAAATCTCATTGGGATATATATCGAGTGAGATTGATTTGATGGCAGGTTCATCGGTCCCCTTGTAATTTTTTGTTAAATCCCTGATTTCGATAATTGGCCGAATGGACATTTAAATCTTTATTTTATCAAGTTTTTTATATACGGACTCTTCCATAGAGGCAATTTTAAGAAGCATATCCCCCAGCATATTATAATCTTCTACCGGTTTGGAACGGCTTTTGCAATTACGGGCGCCGAGATAGGAAAATTCCCTCCACTGATTGGATGTTTTTCCCATCATTTCTGATGTTTCCAGCAATTCTGCATGGTTAAAAAGTTCTCCGGCTTCTTTCAGAAAAGCGCCATAGATAAACCGGAAACCAGCCCCTCCGGTACCAACATCTTCATTCATCCGGATAATTTGACCAAGATAAAAGGCGGCTTTATCGTATCCATGTTTCCGGGGCCATTTTTTCAAATCGCGGGCCATCCATCGCAAACCCCTTACCCCGACCAGAGGGAAAGGTATCTTGATCATTTCATAAACCGTTTTTTTAATGCCGGAGATAACCCCCGCACGGATATCCAGTTCTTTTGGGACCGAATTGATCCAGTACATCTTCCCATTAGGCGCAAAAGCGCCTTTGGCATAGCGGACCCTCAGCAGGTCATCGTAGGAGATCACCTGAGTATCTTCCAATACCGTATCGCTTATATGATAAAGATTTCCTTCTTTCCCGTAACAAACTAAGTTGTGCATGTTATAATACATCCGGTATTCGGGAGGAAAAAACGTCAGGTTAAAAACGCCAACCTGCATACCTGTCGGGATCCCTTTTTCCAAATTCCTGTCGAGGGCGTCCATGGCTTCCTTAGGGTCTTTGATTTTTTTTACCACAGTAGCATCGATGCCCAGATATTTAGCTGAGCGGTGAAAGACGACATTGGGAAAATTCCGGAAAGTGATCATTGGGGCAAATTGTACCTGAAGAAAAGGGATATAGCTGAAAAACAGTCCATTTCCAATTCCGAATGCCATGGGTTCCGACAGCTTGTGGCCATAAAAGTTTAACAAATTTGAAGTCGTGCCGCTTTCGCAATGGCCTGCCTGCCTGTGGGTATAGTTAATAATGGTTTTTTTGGGTTCCATCTGATTAATTTTTTTATTCAACCTTCTTTAATTCTTCAATGGTGATGTTGAAGGCATCCGCATATTTTTGTAATGTTTTTTCTTTCAAACGTTTGAAAACCCCGGGTTTAAAGTGCCATTTGACCCGCCAGAGGGAAATACCGGCAAGCATTGACAATGTCAATGTATCCACTAAGTTTTTCTCCATAAAATAGACGATTGGGCTGGCTTTTCCTGCGAGGACTTTTTCGCGGGCAATGGCAATTCGTTCGTTGAAATGATCCCAGGCTTGCTGGATGGTGATCCTGTCGGCTTCGTTATGAAACCCGACGGTTTTTTCGTAGTTTCCATCTTTTTCGTACGAATATAAAAGCTCGCGGGATTGTCCGTAGCGCTGATCTGTATAAACCGGATTTGAATTTTCGTCCATCATGTTATAAATTTGAAATGAGGTATAAACATTACATGCGAAAATAGGAATATTATTTGATTTTAGCCAGTTTTTTAAAAATCTTCTCTTCCCTGTCGGCACAATCTAAGAGCATATCTGCCAGAAAATCATAGGATTGCTCTGGCTTTCCCCGTTTTTTGCAATTTCTTGAACCGTAGTAAGAAAAGGCGCGCCACTGGTTGGCATTTTCTCCCATTTCGACCGACATTTCCCGGAGCCAATCCTGTTGCAAAACCCGGGATGCCTCTTCCAGAAAAGCGCCATAGATATACCTGAAACCTGCGCCTGCCGTACCGACTTCTTCTTCCATACGCAAAACCTGTCCCAGATAATAGGCTGCCCGGTCGGGGCCAAGGTTTTTCTCCCACACCCGCATACGCCCGGCCAGATATCGAATGCCTTTGGCACCGATCAGCGGGAACGGGATGCCCACCATATTGTAGGCGGTTTTTCGTATCCCTTTGATGATGGCTGGTTTGATATCGATATTATCCGGGACATGGATTGGATAATACATCCGTCCTTGTGGGGCAAATACCCCTTTGGCATACCTGACCCTCATCAGATCGTCGTAACTGATCTCTACCAAGCGCTCCATGAGTGTATCGCTCACAAAGTAGGTTCCGTTGTCATGGCCGTAAATCACAAGGTTGTGCATATTGTAATGCATCCGGTATTCCGGTGGGAAGAAAGGCAGGTGATAGGTCCCGACCTGTAACCCAACCGGGTAGCCCTGCTCCAGGACTTCATTGAGTTTTGTCATCGATTCCCTTGGTTCACGAAACCGGTGGACCCTTGTTTTAATACCAAGCATTTTTGTTGTCCGGTCGAAAACCATTCCCGGCCAGACACGAAAAGAGGTGGTAGGGGCATGCTGCATTTTCAGAAAGGGGAGGTAACTGAAAAATAATCCAGCCCCGATCCCAAAAACCATGGGCTCGCTGATCTTGAATTTATGATAGTTCAAAAGGTTTGAAGTGACCCCGTTTTCACAATGTCCGGCCTGCCTGTGTTCGAATTCAAGTTTTACCATATAATTAATTTCAGTTTTTATAATTCCGGGTTTTTTAAAGCATCAACAGATATTCCAAAAATGGAAGCATATTTTTCAAGGATTTCAGGTTTAAGTTTTTTAAAACCCTTCGGCTTCATATGTCGCCGGATGCGCCATTTCCCCATTTCCATATAGTCAGCAAGAATGGGTATCTCCATGAGCGTTTTTTCCATATAGTAAGCAATCGGGCTACGTTTACCGGCACGTATCAGGGAACGGACCTCATCGAGGCGTTGTTCCGCAGCGTCCCAACTTTGCCTGATAATGGTTTGATTGGCAGGCACCTGATAGTCAATTTCACGGGAAAATCCTTTTTCCTTGTCAAAATGGTAAAAAAGTTCACGGTTATAAGTATATAACAGCCCTTCTTCTGTTTGTTCTGAATTTTGTTTTTCTTCCTGGTGCATATGGATCATCATTTATTGATTAAAAAAATTTTTAATTCACATTCGGCAATCCTTTGGTCGTTTAAAAACACATCTCCCTGAACCACGGTAGCATCAAATATCTCATGGACAACGGTGACTTCAGTCCGGATCTCTTGTCCGGTTTTGGGGCAACTGTAAATCTTCAGGTTCCGGATTCCCCCGATGAAACCCAATGGCGGTTTCTGACCAGGCGCACTGCTGCCGGCGCCCACCCCGGCTGCTGCAGTTTGGGCCATGTTCTCAATCAATCCTGGCTCGCGAAAATACCCATCTTCAACAAAAATATTATCTTCCCTGATTTTGAATGTTGTCACTGTTTTCTTTTCCACGATTTCCACGATCCGGTCAACCATGACCATGGGGGGATGTTGTGGGATGTTTACTTTTTCAAATGATGCCATAGAGATCCTTTGCGTTTTCGTTTCCTCATCCTGTTCATGACCGTTGCGACATCTTCGTCGGGAAATACCCAGCGGCGCCCGGTTTGTTCAGCGCGTTCCTTGAGCGATCCGTAATCTATTTCTGGGGCGATGTAATAGACGGGTTCCAGCAAATCGTCGTCCGGTGAAACGATCCCTTCCAGAAGCGCTTTCCGGTGCATCTCTGTCCCCGGATAGATCCGCATCC
>DYSO01000088.1 GCA_020718225.1 Draconibacterium orientale
CAGTGAAAAATGAATAAAGAAAAACGAATAGTATGTTAAAATTTAAACAGTCTCTAAAACTTTACAGATAACTTTTTCGTCGGGTCACAAGCCATGAAAAAAACGGTCTTCGAAGTTGATCAGGAACAATTTTTTCGTTGCCCGTGTAACAGCCGTATAAAGCCATCTGCCAAATTCCGTGTTGACCATTTTTTCACTCAGATAACCCTGGTCAATAAATACCGTTTCCCATTGGCCACCCTGGGTTTTGTGACAAGTCAGCGCATAGGCAAATTTAACCTGGAGCGCGTTAAAATAGGGGTTCGTTTTAACTTTTTCAATCCGGGCCCGCTTTGACCGTAAATCCTGATAATCGGCCAGTGCCGATTGGAACAAACGGTTGTTTTCTGCCTGTGTTAAGGCGGCCGACTCAGTCATCAGGGTATCTAACATTATTTTGACATCAAGCGGTTTCTCATCAGGATAATCCAAAAACCGTACGGTAACATCGGCAAATCGGAATCCATAGAGCTCCTCCGTTTTACGTACCCTGGTCAGTTCAACAATATCTCCATTGGCTATAAATCCAGCGGTGGAATCCTCCGGCAGCCAGAAATAATTATTTTTAACGATCATCAGATAATCGCCCGTAGATATTTCATCTTCCTGAAAAAGGATACGCTTCCGGATTTCACGGTTATAGATATTGGCCCTTTTGTTTGACCGGCAGATGACTACATTGTTGTCTTTTCCCGATCCGTAATAGGCCTGATTAAGCGCCTCTTCGAGCTCCTGTCCCGTAAGCCTGCAAACATCTTTGAACCCATCCAATGAAAACATGGGAAATGTAATATTTTGATCCTGAACTTTTTGCCTTACACGGGTCGCATTGTTTAAGATCCCCGATTGACTTGCCTGACGAACAACCTCAGTAAGCTCACAGGAATCGATGGTAAGATGATAGGCCCGTGATAAAAACGCAATATCGAGGGCCGGACTGTGATCAAGTCCTACAGGGGGAAGCTGGGCAGCATCACCGATAAACAGCATCCTGCAATTTTCACCACTATAGACAAACTGAAAAAGATCATCGAGAAGATTCCTGGATGAAAACAACGCCCCTTCAACCGGGGTTGAATGCTGGATCATGGAAGCTTCATCAACAATAAAAAGGGTATGCTTGTGATAATTAACCTGGAGTTTTAAATCGAGCTGTCCATCTTTATTGGTCCTGGCAAGGTAAATTTTCCGATGCACGGTATGGGCTTGCTTTTTTGTATAGCCCGACAACACTTTGGCCGCGCGGCCCGTTGGCGCAAGCAGTACCGTTCGTTTACCGATCTGTGGCAGAACATTGACCAACGACTGCACCACTGTGGTTTTTCCAGTACCTGCATATCCGCGTATTATGAATAATGCATTCTGCTGTTTCCAGGAAATTGTCAGAAAAACCGCCAGTTCTCCCAACAAACGATCCTGACCGGACGTTGGCTCGTAGGGAAACTCCTGACGAAGCATGGAAATGACTTTGTTCACATCCATGACAGCAGATTATTCATAACGAAGCGATTCGATGGGATCAAGGTTGGCTGCCTTCCTTGCCGGGACGATTCCGCTGGCCAATGCGACAAAGAAACACAGGACTACTCCGGTGAATATCCACATCCAGGGAACGAGAAAAGCGCTGCCGATGAGCAATGAGATGATATTTCCAACCAGAATGCCAAGAAATATCCCTAAAAATCCACCAAGCTGTGCAATCACAATGGCCTCAACCAGAAATTGATTCCGGATTACCCGTTTGGTAGCGCCAATTGCTTTGCGGATTCCAATTTCGCGGGTTCGTTCTGTAACCGAAACCAGCATGATGTTCATCAAACCGATGGCCGCGCCAAGCAAGGTTATAAACCCAATCAGCGTGGCGGCAAGGGTGACATATTTAATGTTATCAATCAGCATCTTGGCTATGTTATCACTTTTGGTGATCTCAAAGGTATCGTCAATTCCAACGGGTACCTTACGGATATTCCGGAGTTGAGCGGTAGCCTCCCCGATTGCTACATCTACCAGCTCGGTACGGTTGGCCATAACATTGATATTGAACGACATATTGTCACGTGGAAAATTGATGCGCACATTATTTAAAGGTATAAAGCAGGATCGGTCACCGCTGAACCCCATACTCGACCCTTTGGATTTCAGGACACCAATAACCCGGTATTTTCCCGGACCAACAGAAATGATCTTCCCTACGGGATCCTCCTTGTTTTTAAACAAGTTTGTAACCAGCTCAGCGCCAATAACTACGACACTTGATCCATAATAAATTTCGCCAGGGGTGAAATTACGGCCCCTATCTATTTCGTCGCCTGAGGTAATGAAATAATCCTCATCTGTTCCCAACACCCTGACATTGGGATTGGTCTTATTGGTTTCATATTTCACGGTTGCGATGCCCGTTGCATAGGTAAAAACGGCAGCTGTACCCGGGAAATCATACCGGCTTTTAAAATCCTGCGCCTGGTCGTAGGTGATTGGCTCATAACGCTTTTCCCTGGGGCGGTCCCCGCCGATATGGGCATTCATCGTCCGGTTCCGGATGGTGAAGGTATTCGATCCCATCATGGAAAAATTCTGTGTAAGAAAATATTTAATGGAATCGGTTGCTGTCAGGATACCAACCAGGGCCATAATCCCGAAAGCGATAATCATGATGGTAAGAATTGTACGCAGCAGGTGACTCCGGACGGAATCGAGCGAAATCTTTATATTTTCAAGTACCAGTGTGTTTTTTACTTTCATCTTTAGTGTTTTATTCCATATGCAAGGTCGCCGGCGTCGCCCAGGCCCGGAACGATATAGGACTGCGCTGTCAACTCCTCATCAATGACGCCAACCCAAATTGTTATATCCTGTTGGTCCAGGTGTTTTTTAATATATTCCAATCCCTCAACACTGGCCAGCACGGCCGCGATGTGGGTATGCTTTGGTTTCCCATGGCTGATCAGTTCCCTGTAAGCCAGCACCATAGAAGAACCCGAAGCGAGCATGGTATCCGATAATATCACCACTTTATTTTCAATATCCGTCACAGAAGCATATTCGATATGGATGGAAAAACTTCCATCTTTATGGTGTTTACGGAAAGCAGAGATAAAGGCATTATCCGATTTGTCGAAAAAATGAAGCAACCCCTGGTGAAATGGAAGCCCGGCCCGCAGAATGGTAGCCAATACCGGATATTCCTGTAGTACAGGAACAACGGCAATGCCCAGCGGAGTAATAACCTCCTTCATTTCATAAGTCAACCGGGCGCTGATCGAACTTGCAAAAATTGTCCCCAACCGTTCCAGGTTTTTGCGGAAACGCATTTTATCGCGTTGTATTTCGGCATCCCTGATTTCGGCAATAAACTGGTTCAGGATAGAGGGTGTGGATGAGAGGACATGGATCATGCTTGAAATGATTTAGTGATGGTATAAGATCACAAAAGTAGTTTTTTTTCTCTATTTCCTGAATTTACGTTTTACATGAAGGGCACGATCGATGATCCGGGGCAGCCGGTTGATTTCAAGCAGGGGGTAATTGGTTTCAAGGGCACCGAAACTTTTATAAAACCTGCCCGGGCCGGGAACGTTGCCTCCTTCAAAATCGAGTGTCACCGATTGGCCGGCGTGATCGCGGATAAAAGCATCGACCAGGACAAACATGGCGCCGTTTTCGCGGGCAGCGGGAGCAGACGCGGCAAATAAAAAATAGGCGCGCGATGGCTCCTGAACGAAAAATGCAGCAGCAGAAAGCGCCCCCTCCTTTGGACCAGCGCCAAGGGTGTATCCCCGCCCGGTTTGCTGACCATAAAGGATGATTTCCTGCATAATATCATAATGACGGGGTTTGAGTTTTCCCTCTTTTTTCCCAAAATTATCCCTGAACATGTCAACCAATTCACCGGCACCCACTTCTGTTTGTAGGGTTATACCGCCATCCACTGCTTTTTTCAGGTTCCGGCGGGTATTTTGTGCATAGTTCGCCAACAGTTTGTCGTAAGGAAGGCCCATCTCCAACTCATGATTTACCCTGAATTTCTGAGGATAAGGAAGCCCATCCGTTCTGTTCAGGGAATTCAGGTGAATCTCGACAAACCGGAATTTTGAAGGAAGTGCGTCAATGAACTCTGCCAATTTATGTACGGTCGGATATTCCCGGGAAAAAAGGCCCAGTTGCTGTGCAAAAAATGGTTGAAAAAGATAATGGATCCCTGCTTTCCGGTTCCATGTCAAGGGGAATACCGATGCATACTCATCTTCAACCAAAGCATCCCATCCCGGACAAACCAGACCAAGATACCAGGATAAGGCATAAATCCTGCTGTTAACCGAATCCAAAACACACTGGTCCCAGAGCCGTTTGTCAATTTCGTTATGCTTCAGATAATGTATCATCCTTTTCTTAAGAAGAGGCCATTCGAACCATCGTCTCGTAAACCTGCCGCCAGCCTTCCCATCGTCCTTGTCCGCCAAGACTTTCGTTATGCCATAGCGTTACAAATTCACCGTTGACCGATTTAACAGAGGCGATCGTTTCTGCAATTTTTTCAAGGCCTTTTTCCGTGTTTAGACGAAGGTAATCCTTCAGCGTTACATCCATCAGGGTAACGGGATGAATAATCAACGAAGTAATTTCATTTTTAGAAAGATCGAAAAATGGAAATGGTAATGCAACCCCTGCCCTGAAACCGATGTGTGAAGCATATCCCATGGAAAAATCATCGGTAATTCCCAAACGGGCCAGGCGCTGATAGGTGATGGGTAACGACAGTTTCAGGAAATGCTGGCGGCTCAGCGTGACCTCATGACCCAATACCTGACTTAAACCGGAATATTCCGATTCCAGGCGGGAAGGATGTGAATTTGAGGAAAAAGAGGGATGGATCCCGACACTCCTGTCCCTGTCAAGATATCTGATCAAACCACGAAAGGCTTCGTTTGTAACCGGTATGTTGTTATCATTACCGCCGTAATCCGCAAATAAAATAAAATAGAGAACCCTTTGCCCCAATGAATCATGTACCTCACGGATATAAGCATAATTGTCATACGGATCAGCAGAACGGCCGGCCAAGACATTGCCCCTTTCGATAATTTCCCCGAAACGGCCATGGGCCAGTGACCGTCCGATCCCGCCAAGGATCCTGATGAGGGGGCGGTTGCGATACGCATAAGCATGGTCAATATCGATGGTCGGAAGAAATTTAAAACTTCCTGATTTCATTGTCAACTGAGGAAAGTGTTGTAGCAGGCGGGATGCAAGTATCCCGGCCCATTCATGGACAATGGGGCGATTCAAAAACTTCCCTTTCCAGGCAATACTTTCCGTTACCAAAAATCGGCCAAAGTGATCGGTATGATGATTTTGGTATTCTTCGTACCTGGAAATCATATAAAAAGCCGCCGCAAACGGATCGAAGGGAAGGATTGAACCAGGATTATCGGTGGTGAAAATTACCGGTACCCCCTGCATTGCTCCCACCTCGGGGGAAAGTGGCAATAATTGAGATTCAAACAGCATTCCGGATGCTTCCATAAAGAGCCCTTCATCGACAGGCGCAGGGGCATATACCAACTTCGGACCCGGATAAGCCCTGTATTCCTCCCGATTGACGGTGATTGCCCACGAGAGCCCCAGCATATCGTTCAGCATGAGCCGAAATATATATTCAAGCCGTGGCGATAAGAGCGGTGAAAAAATCAAAAGCATAATACAGATTCCCGTTGTTGCAGCCAAATTACATAAAAAACAAAAACTTTCGTACTTTTGAATAATATTTGGAAAAGAACCGGACCATCCATGGAGAATTTTATCGTATCGGCGCGAAAATACAGGCCCCAGACCTTTGATACCGTCGTAGGTCAGAAATCGATTACCAATACCCTTAAAAATGCTATCCGGAACAAACAACTTGCACAGGCTTTTCTTTTTTGTGGCCCGCGGGGTGTCGGAAAAACGACCTGTGCCCGGATCCTGGCCAAGACAATCAACTGTGAACATCCTTTGCCCAACGGCGATGCCTGCGACCAATGTCCATCCTGTATCTCCTTTAATGAAAACGCCTCCTTCAACATTTATGAACTCGATGGCGCCTCCAACAACTCTGTGGATGACATCCGCACCTTGGTTGACCAGGTCCGGATTCCTCCACAAATGGGGATATACAAGGTTTACATCATCGATGAAGTTCATATGTTGTCAGCCTCGGCTTTTAATGCCTTCCTGAAAACCTTAGAGGAACCGCCGGCCTACGCAAAATTTATACTTGCGACAACCGAAAAACACAAAATCATCCCCACCATCCTTTCCCGCTGTCAGATCTTTGACTTTAAACGTATCACGGTGGACGACATTGCAGGCCATCTGCTTCATGTAGCCTCGATGGAAAACATTGCTGTTGAGGACAATGCAGTGCATGTCATTGCACAGAAAGCAGACGGCGCCATGCGCGATGCCCTTTCGATATTTGATCAGCTCGTGAGTTTCGCCGGAGATACACTGACGTATAAAACCGTCCTTGAGAACCTGAATGTACTTGATTATGAATATTTTTTCAAGATTGCAAACCAAATATTAGAAGGCGATATCCCGGGGGCGCTATTAACGGTCAACGACATTCTTGACAAAGGGTTCGATGGTCAGCATTTTCTGATCGGTTTCGGGGAACATTTAAGAAACCTGATGGTATGTAAGGATCCGGCTACTGCCCGGCTTCTCGAAACGGCCCCCTCCATCCGGAACCACTATCTTGAACAAGCATCGCAATGTTCGGTCGGGTTTCTGCTGAAAGTCCTGGATATCAACAACCGGTGTGACCTCAACTACAAAGCAAGCAACAACAAACACCTTCATTTGGAACTCGCACTGATGCAAATGTGTTCCCTGATGATGCAACCTCAGCAGGGGCCCGATAATCCTTCGTCAAAAAACTTCACACCTCAAGTCCCAAACCCCAATGCCGGGCATTTGCCTCCACAACCGGCTACCCGCAATCCGGAGACCATAAGCCGGGAGACGCAACCCGGAAAACAAAACCCCCAACCTTCAACTTCAGAGAAGCCTGTTGCAACTGTGAAAATGAAGGAGATTCAAAATGAATTTAACAGTCCCCTGTCCATCAAAAATCCGGTAAAAAAGAACCAGGACTCAATAATAATTTCTGAAGAATCAGCCCAATACACGGCTGTCTCCCCTTTCAGCTTATCGGAACTGCTTACGGTTTGGGATGAATTCGCTGAAAAACTCAGGAACGATTCCCCCCACCTCTGTTCAACACTTAGGAACTCCCGACCAACAATCCTTCCGGAATGGCAAATTGAATTTACCATCGATAACAAAATTCTCGATGAGGAAATCAACCTGAAAAAAGGGGAATTGATGGAATTTCTGCGTACCCGGCTGAACAATTATAAAATTCAGCTCTATTCCAAAATTGCTGAAACCCAAAAAGAGTTAAAACCTTATACCGACAAGGAAAAATATCAAAAAATGGTCGAAAAAAATCCGGCCCTGCGAACCCTGCGCGAAGAGCTGGACCTTGAAATTGATTACTAAAAACGATACCATGAAAGTCACAAAAAAATCGATCGAACTATTTCTTGACCCGCGCAGAATAGCCATTGCCGGAGTTTCACGGAATCCTAAAAAATTTGGTTTTACGGTTTACAGAGAGTTAAAGGAGAAAGGGTTTGAAGTAATTCCAATCAATCCCCATGCTGATTCCATCGATGGGGCCCCTTGCTGCAAGCATGTAAGCGAACTCCCGGATGATGTAAAAAGTCTGTTGATTGTCACCCCCCGTCATCAGACCCGGGGAATTATTGCTGAAGCGCTGGAAAAAAAGATCCCCAATCTTTGGGTACAGCAAATGTCGGATACGACCGAAGCGTTAGCCCTTGCAAGGGAGGGAAATGTGAATCTCATTTACCGACAATGCATCCTGATGCATACGGAACCGGTAAAAGGCGTTCATAAGTTTCACCGGAATATCAAACGTTTTTTTGGCCGTCTGCCAAAATAGGTAAAAACGTCTTTTTTTCACCTTCTGATTTGGTACAATCGAAAATTGGGCTATCTTTGCACCCTCATTCCGGGAGCTTAGCTCAGTTGGTTCAGAGCATCTGCCTTACAAGCAGAGGGTCACAGGTTCGAATCCTGTAGCTCCCACAGCAAAGAAAAGGGTTTCAGAGAATAAAAATCTGAAACCCTTTTTTTATGTAACCCAAAATGTAACCTTAAAAATCATGGGAGCGGAACAAAAGTACGATATGCAATATTCCCATTTCGATGCCTGTATCGATTTGCTGACCATGCCCGTAGACCAATTTTCCCCATTTCACCCCCAGCAATCTCCAATCTTGGGCTCCCCCGACAGGATCGCCGATTTTTTTATTGAACCTTTTATCCTCGACCTTGAAGACGAAATTCTAGACAGGAGTACCCCCGAACAAAAGGCCGATAAACTTTCATCAATAAGGGAGGCTGCTGAGTTCCTTCATCACACGGCAACTGCCATTTATGAATCAGTCAGCCCGGAATGCCTTCGCCATCGTGGCTTGTTCTGCTTTAGAGATTTTATACTTTTCCGCCAGCAGTTTCCATCCTTCAACAGATTTCTTAACTTGATCAATGATCTTACATGCTTTTTGATCGGCAAGGCGGAAATATCCGGCGACTTGCATTGCAAGCCCCAAGTCCAGGGCATTGTCACTTTCCGAAATATTCAGTTTTAAGCCAGTACCTGTTGCTACCGGGTTAATATCATATGCAGGTGATAATATCCAGCCACGTTCAGAAAGCAGAAAGCCATGATTTCTCAGGTGATCATCCGTATTTTTTACGCAGATGCTGAACACGATCCTTCGCCACATCTCCTCCAGATCTTTGTCAACCTCTGCCCCGTTTTGGACCAGAAACTCCGCTAGTTCAAGGTAACTTACCCCATCCTGGTTGTCGGTACCATCCGTGTATCCCAGCAAGGTCATCGCGGAGGCAAAATGAATCCTTTCACCGGAATTTGTTCTGTCAAATCTTTTGGATAAGTAGGTGTGATGAGTACCGGAAAACTTTTGGGCTTTTCCTTCGGCAACCGATAATCCCGCTTTTTTGGCCAATTCATTGACAACCATTTCCCATGCCCCGATATCCTTTAGGTCGTTTCCACTGGGAAACTTGGCAAGCCAGAGATGGTTGTTCCGATCGGTAACACTTGCTTTTGGCCTGGCCCCTCCAAGGGATGATCCGGGGGCAATAAGCATATTAAGCCATTTCAGATACTCAGGATCATCGAGGATGTCGTCTTTTTCCAATTGCAGGCTGGCATGCTCCAGTTCCTGCAAAGATGTCCATGGAGGAGAAGCCATTACTTTATCATCATTTAAGAATGGTCCATCCTCTTTTTCTTTGAATCGTAGCGCACCGATCCTGTACTGGTCAAAAACACCAAGCAGGTAATCAGATTCAAGAAGGGTTCTTTCTTTCCGGCCTTCAGTTCGTGCAATTGCAGCTTCACGGCGACGCATTAACACCCTGCCCCAGCGATCAGGCGAGGAATCCAGGAACAACCCAAAATTGCTTTTAGGTTCCCCCAGGTACTGAGGCCCGGAATACAATTGCAGATCAGGATCAATTTGCTGCGCCATCCCGGAGTTCAGCCATTCACTATTGTATTCAAAAGAAAATATCTCTTTCCCACGAGTTGGAGTAGCCTGAAGAATACCCATCAACATTGAATTCTCCATTCCTTCCCAATGGGCAAATACCATGATTTCTTTCTGTGCCATTTTCTACTCCTTCTCTTTAATCTGTTTCTTCGGAGCTCTCTCCCTGACCAGCAGTTTGGCATCCTGGAGTTTTCTGCCCAGGATATCATCCGTTGCCACTTTCAATAAATCCTTTTCAAGTCCCAAAACAAAAAGAACCTGGACATACGCTCCCACGGCAACACCGGGGACTCCTTTTTCGATCGATGCCAACGTGGGCCGGCTGATATCTGCGCGCTCTGCAACCTGCGTGGCGCTTAACTTTCTGCGCAGACGGGCCAGCTTGATATTTTCTCCAAACTCAGCCAGAATATTTTGTGCTTTTGGAAGCAGGATAACCTTTCTGTCATTCATAATGTATTATATATTTTGCAAATATAACCATAATTGGTAATTATAATTAACATTAACAAAATTACCGACTTTTTTTTAAAGCCAGATAAAGAAAAAGTATTGCAAAAAGAAACCTCTCCCGGGCACTCACTTGAGCAGACATAGCTACGTGGCTGATAGCAAAAGCCACCAGCAGGATTAGAATTTTAAGGATGTTTTTCGTATTTAAAAACTTCTTTTTTTTGATGCCGATTTCGACATGAAAATATTTTATTCGCCACGGCCAAAATCATAAAAGACGTTGACCAGTTCGATAATTTAAAAACAGCGTGACCAAATTGCCCACCGTTTCTGAGGCCCGACCAAGACCCCGACAAACAAGTGTAAAACAACGACCACGCCTTGACGTGGCTTCTTGCTTACTATCCTGTGGAAATTTTGAAATTTGGTCGGTTTCAACAACAGAATTAGGCTAAACGCTATATTTTAAGAAGGTTTTTCTACATGATTTTCAGAGTTTTAAGATTTTGTTGTTCTATATAAAACTATGTCATTATTTTGTGTTGGCTTGTCCTTGCTGAAGAAGTTTATCTAAATATGCCCGTTCTTCTTCATACGTCATGTTCATTATTTCAAGACTTATTTTGTCCCTGATTTCACGCATGACTTTGACTGCATCAAACTTTTTTTTAACTTTTTTAATCTTCGTTTCCATATTTTGAAATTTCCTTTGGCGTTCTGATTTCTATCATGTTGTATCCGTTTTGATAGTTTATTCCATTGTAACCTCTGATTCTGTCAAGGTTTACAATATGCCTGAAATTCCAGCTTACCAAAACGTCAGCTTTACAAAGTGTTGCAATGGCGATATGCTGACAGTCGGCCCTGCTGGTTTTTCCAACAACCTTTCCATTAATGTACTTGTCGGCCAGTTCAATTGCTTCTTGTGAAATTCGGATTTTTTCTATATATTTTGCCGGGATCCTTAACAATAGCTCCCTGACAAACAGAGGCGCTCGTAAAAGTTCCGCTTCAAGCAAGTCAGAAAGAATTATTACTAATTCTCCGTTTATTACACGTTCAAAGAATAGACCTGTATCAGCCGAAAATTCATCGTCAAAATACCCGCCAACAACAGATGTGTCAATGTAAATTCGCTGTTTCATTTCTCCGTAGACCTCTGATCAAATTTACAAATTATTTCTGATTTTGTTTGTTTTATGCTTTCTTACCGGTTTCAGAAACAGAATCCGGCTGAACGTTTTATATTAAGAGGGCTTTTATACATGGTTTTCAGGGTTTTAATATTCGGTTCGTTCATAAAAAGCAATGGTGCAAAAGCAATGGCACATTACGTGGCATTTCAGCCGTTTGGCACGATTCTGGTTTTAGGTCTTCTTTTGGCGAAATATTCCTTAATCTGTTCAAAATCCAAATCGGCAATTTCCCGGCTTATTTTATCCCGGGTTTGTCGCATGAATTCAACGGCATCAAATTCCTTCTTCTTTTTCGTTTTCATAACTTATCATTTCTTGTGGCGACCTGATTTCAAGCATCGGATAGCCAAATTTTAAATTCTAATTCGTTTTCTGTCAATTCCGAATACAAAATTGTAACGTTTTCCTTGAGTATAGTATTAAAAAAAAGCCTGGTGATAGTTTCAAACTCTTCGTCATAGTATCCTCCGAAAACAGACGTGTCGATGTAATACTTTTGTTTCATTCTAATCAAAGTTAAAAGTTTTTCTGATTCATAGTGCCTTGGATCTAATACCGGTTTCAGAAACAGAATTCGGCTAAACGCAGTATTTTAAGAAGGTTTTTCTACATGAAGTTCAGGGTTTTAATATTCATTTCATCCATATTTAAGCAAAAGCATGCTGCCAAATCTGTGAAATCAAGGGTTTCGGAAAAGAAATTTATTTAAGTTCCCCCTTGGTCCGGAAAACATCCCTCAACACCGCTAAAAAACAAACCTAACCATACACAAGCATTACTCATGCATCATTCTGATATTCAATTACACATCAAAAAGGTTTAACCCGATTCGCCCTAACACTTTTAATCTGATATTGAGCATGTTAAATGTACTAATAAAAAACTGTTACAATACACACGATTTCAAAAAATATTTTTCACATATGGAAAGGGTTACTATGTGCATCGCGATTTATTAAAAACACCTATCTTTGTTTTATAAAAAAACACCCCGCATGTTAACCTATAGCGTAACCATTGATAATGCCTCCAATTCAGATATTTTTCTGAAGTTAATGAATGAGTTGAAATTCGTTGTTGAGGTCAAACCTACAATCGAATCTGTTGCAGTTACTGGCCTGGATTTGGCTTTGCCCGGTGAACCTGCTAAAGATGAAGTTTTAAAATCGCTTATTGAGTTGGCTGAGAAGTCTGGGACAATACCTTCAAAAAATTCGCAGAAAAAGAACTTACAACGGTTTAATTCATGGCACAGGAAAGCCTTAAAGTAGAATACTCTGACTTTGC
>DYSO01000089.1 GCA_020718225.1 Draconibacterium orientale
TCCACCTTATAGTGGCATATCCGCCAACATCAACCAATGGACAGAAAAACTGTTGAAAACCAATTTAGATGGCGCCCAAAGCTATTATGAAATTGACGGAAAGAAACTTGTCGAGAAAAAACTGTGGCTCCAGGACGACTATGTGAAATTTCTGCGCTTTGCCCAATGGAAAATACATAAAGCAGGAAAAGGAATTGTGGGCATGGTCACCAACCACAGTTACCTGGACAATCCCACTTTCAGGGGCATGCGCCAGAGCCTGCTGAACACTTTTAACGAAATCTACATCCTCGATTTGCATGGCAATAGCCTGAAAAAAGAAACTACGCCCGATGGAGGTAAGGATGTAAATGTTTTCGATATCCGGCAAGGTGTTGCCATTGCCTTGTTTATAAAAAAAACCGGTGAAAAAGGGTGTAAAATATACCATGGCAACCTGTATGGCGACCGGGAACGCAAGTACAACTGGCTGGACCATCACGAATTTAAAAAGAAAGATTACCTGCAACTGAAACCAGTAAGCCCATGGTACTTCTTCATTGAACGAAACACCCGCGATATTGAGCACTATAATGACTGGATGAAGGTAAATGAGATTTTCCCTGTCAATGTGACCGGTATTGTAACGGCACGTGATGGATTTACCATTGATATAAATAAGGCTGCCCTGGAAGATAGAATTCGTCAATTCAGAAATCTAAGACTTGACGACGATTTTATACGCGCTGTATTTGACTTAAAAGACACGCGTGGATGGAAATTGCCGGAAGCAAGAAAAAAATTATCAAAAGACATACATTGGGATGAGCATTTTCAAAAAATTCAATATCGTCCATTTGATATCAGAGAAATATATTATTCTGAAAACACGGTTGATTGGGGGCGTCCTGATTTGATGTTTCATATCCTGCAAGCTAACCTCTCGATATGTTTTGTACGACAATATGCAGGAGATGGAAACTATACGCATGCATTGGTCTCAAAATATATGGTTGATAACAGGACTTTCTTCAGCAGCAAAGGCATTATACAACAGGCGCCCCTCTATCTTTACCAACCCGAACAGAAACGAAAGCGACACGGTTTCCAAAGCATGATGCTTTTTGAACCGGAACCTGAATACGGGAGCGAAGCCAAGAAGCCAAATATAGCACCAAAGGTTTTTGAACAACTGGAAAAAGCATATAAGAGAAAGCCAACCCCCGAGCAAATCCTCTACTACTGCTACGCCGTTTTATACAGCAATACCTACCGGAAGAAATATGCCGGATTCCTGAAAATCGATTTCCCGCGCATACCCTTTACCAGCGATTACAATTTGTTTTTACAACTGGCTGCATTGGGCGAAGAACTCGGTCAGTTACATTTGCTGCGTGGCAAAGCATTTAATAAACCTTTTGCAAAATTCAGGGGAAGCGGTGATGGTGTTATTGAGAAGCCGGTTTTTGAGGCAGATACAAAATGTTTGCACATAAATAAAACGCAGTACTTCAAAGGAATAACTCATGAAGTATGGGAGTATCATATCGGTGGCTACCAGGTTTTGAAAAAATATTTAGATTCCAGAAAAGGAAGAGCGCTTGATCCTCAGGATGATTTTTTCAGGATCATCACTGCTATTTCAAAAACAATCAGTTTGCAAACCCTGATAGATGCTATTTTTGAGAGTATTGAAAACACAACTATTTCTTTCCAATGAATTCGAAAATAATAATTTGTGACCGTTATGAAATAGACGGGGTAATAAACAGAGATGATCTGATCATCCAGGAAAACCCGGATTACTTTATTCATTTTTTTGAATGGCTTGATAAGCGGGGGTACTATTTGATTATAACAGGTCATGAGAATGATGGCGAAGCCCTTTACAACCATTTAAACAACACCGGAGAATGTGATTATGGCGATGGCTGTGGTCGTGCAAACGTTTCCGAACCTATTTTGAAGTGCGTTCTATGGGAAAAAAAATATGCTCTTTTTTATTAGCGGTGATGCTGTTTTATTCCTGCCATCATGGGAATAGAGATAGCTCCGGAACCGTTTTCCGATACAATGAGTCGGCCAATATTACCTCGCTGGATCCTGCCTTTGCCCGCGATCAGGCAATAATCTGGGCTACCAATCAGCTTTTTAACGGATTGGTTCAACTTGATGATAAACTGGCCATTCAACCAGCCATTGCCCGTTCGTGGGATATTTCAAAAGACGGACGAAGCTATACTTTCCACCTGCGAAGAGATGTATTTTTTCATCCTTCCCCGGCATTTTCCAACCCTAAGTCCCGCTCAGTCACTGCAAGCGATTTTGTTTATTCCTTTAACAGGATCGTTGATCCTGAAATTGCCTCCCCGGGTGCCTGGATTTTTAACAATGTTCAGCGACTGAATGGGAAATATGGTTTCTTCGCACTGAATGACTCGACACTTCGAGTAGAATTGAAAGAGCCCTTCCCACCTTTTCTCAGCCTTCTCAGTATGCAGTATTGTTCGGTAATACCTGAAGAAGCGGTAGCCTTTTTTGGCGCCAGATTCCGGAATAATCCGGTTGGCACAGGCCCATTCATTTTTAAGACATGGAAAGAAGGGGTAAAATTGGTGATGGTCAAAAATCCGGAATATTTTGAATTTGACCATGGAACCCGAATGCCATACCTCGATGCAGTGGCAATCACCTTTTTGGCCGATAAACAATCTGCCTTTCTTGAGTTTATCAAAGGCAAACTTGATTTTATGTCGGGGATTGATCCCACTTACAAAGATGAACTGCTGACTGCCACGGGCCGGCTGCAACCTAAATATACCGGACAAATTGAATTGATCACCCAGCCCTACCTGAATACGGAATACCTTGGTTTTATGATCGATACGGGAGACCCCGGACGGGTTGCCAAAGGGGTGGTCCACAAGCAGGTACGACAGGCCATCAACCATGCATTTGACCGGGAAAAGATGATCCGCTACCTGAGAAACAATATCGGGACACCCGGGGTTCAGGGTATCATTCCCAAAGGGCTCCCATCTTTCGATTCAACCAGACACTATTTTTCCTTTGATCCTGAGAAAGCGCGGGATCTTTTAGCCGATGCAGGTTATCCCGGCGGGAAAGGGCTGCCTTCAATAACTTTGACCTCAACTTCGGATTATCTCGATATTTGCAAGTACATCCAACACCAGGTTGGTGAATTAGGCATTGAACTGCTCATTGAAGTTAGCCCGCCTGCAGCAGTAAAAGAGATGAAAGCCCAGGCAAAAATTCCATTTTTCAGGGCATCCTGGATTGCCGATTACCCCGATGCTGAAAATTACCTCTCTCTGTTCTATGGTCCGAATTTTTGTCCCAGGGGCCCCAATTATACCCATTTTTTCAATCCGGAATTCGACAGGTTATACGAACAAGCCATGTCGACCGTGAATGATTCTGCCAGATTTCTTTTATACCAAAGGATGGAACAAATCGTAATGGATGAATCACCGGTTGTGATCCTTTATTACGATCAGGTATTGCGCTTTATTCAGAAGGGAATTACCGGAATTGGAAATAATCCCATGAATCTGCTCAACCTCAAACGGGTCAGAAAGAGAGCCTGAGGCCATCATAGGCAAGTCTGACAAAGCCGGGCAGTTGACGTTCAATCTCCTGATGTAAACCCATCTGGTGGCTGATATGGGTAAGAAAACCTTTCTCCGGACGAAGTTCCTTCATAATCTCCAAGGCCTCCTCAAGGTTAAAATGGGAGTAATGTTTCTTTATTCGGAGTGCATTCAGGACAATGACTTTCGACCCTCTGATTTTTTCTTTCTCCCGGGGTTCAATCTTTACTGCATCTGTAATATATGTAAAATCATGGATACGGAATCCAAAAACGCAGTTGCTGTTGTTATAATGAAATGCTTTGATCGGGATAACTTTTAAATCACCGATAAAAAACGGGCTGTTATGAAATGGGTGCAAAACAATTTCCGGAACTCCGGGATAAGGATTTTTTTGAAAGGCATAGGAGAATTCCGTTTTTATGATTTTTCGAACATCAAGGGTCGCATAAACATGGGCTGGGCTTTTCAGGATATAATTGAAAGCGCGCACATCGTCAAGTCCTCCGATGTGGTCTTTGTGCCCGTGGGTTATCAGGATTGCATCGATGGATTCGATTCGCTCCCTGAGCATTTGTTGACGGAAATCGGGCCCGCAGTCAACGATAATCCGGAGACCATCTGTTTCAATGGCTATCGCGGACCGAAGGCGTTGATCGCGGGGATCGGCGGACTGACAAACAGGACAATGACAAGCAATAACGGGAACCCCCTGAGAAGTTCCTGTTCCCAAAAAAGTAATATTCATGGATCATTTTATCGGGTCAAAGGTAATTAAGATTTTCAGGTTTACATTTCTTGTTGGAATGAAATAATACCCGGGCCTCGAATCCGTTATTACTGTGAAGATATTGAATCTTTATTTTTTTGATTTTTTTTCTTATTTTTACAGGAATTTGTGCATCGTCTAACCATTGAAATTATGTTCAGAAATTTCAGGAGAAGAATTGGTAAATATTATTTTAAGAAAGAACAGGCCCGGAAGCCCCGGACTTGCAGGATGGCCAATCTGGAGGATGCAAAGCGGATCGGGATTTTATATACCCTTGACGATGTTCCTGATTATGACCGGGTATCGGAATTTGTCACCCAGCTTCAACATCAGCAAAAAGAGGTTAAAGCGCTTGGATTTGTTAAGAACAAAGCGCTGGTACAGCGTTTTTTACCAAAATTGTCGTATGATTTCTTTTCCCGACGCGACCTCACCTGGTTTTATAAACCCATCCACAGCCAGGTTAAGGATTTTATTGACAAGGAGTTCGACCTTTTGATCGATATCAACCTGAGTGAAGCCTTTCCTTTACAATACATAGCAGGTCTTTCCAATGCCTTTTGCAGGGTCGGCAAATTTTCGGAACAAAATGCTGATTATTACGATGTAATGATCGATTTGAAACCTGCAATGACCCCCGATGATTTTATTGGCCATGTGCGCCATTATTTAACCATTATCAATTCCCATGAAGATGGATATTAATAAATTCAAAGGCACGGGTGTGGCCATTATCACTCCTTTCAAGAAATCGGGGGCCATCGATTTCGAATCGTTTGAAAAAATCATCAACCATATCATTTCGGGAGGCGTTGGTTTTATCGTTGTTCTTGGAACTACCGGAGAGGCTTCAACGTTATCGAAGCAGGAGAAAAAAGCGTTGATTGAGTTTGCGGTCAGAGCCATTGATCAAAGGGCGCCTTTGGTTGTTGGCGTTGGGGGAAACAACACCTCCGATGTTGTGTTGACCCTTCATGGAACCCCATTCCGGGGAGTTGACGGAATCCTTTCCGTTTGTCCCTATTATTCAAAACCCCAGCAGGAAGGGATCTACCAGCATTTTAAAATTATTTCGGAAGCTTCACCCGTTCCGGTTATCCTTTATACCGTTCCGGGAAGGACCAGTAGCAATATTGCAGCTGCAACAACTTTACGCCTTGTCAGGGATTGTAAAAATATCATCGGGATTAAAGAGGCCTCTGGTAATTTCGATCAGATTTATCAGGTAATCAAAAACCGTCCTGAGAATTTTCTTGTGCTTTCAGGCGACGATGCACTTACCCTTCCGATCATCGCAGCCGGTGGTGACGGGGTCATTTCAGTTACGGCCAATGCTTACCCGGGTGAGTTTTCCGAAATGGTCAGCAGAGCCCTTGCAGGCGATCTTATCAGAGCGAGGGAGTTGCATTACGACCTGATCGACTTTACCAATTCCCTGTTTTTAGACGGAAGTCCTGCCGGGATTAAATCGGCCCTTGAAATAAAAGGTCTTTGTGGAAATTATTTAAGACTTCCACTTGTCCCTGTGAATAAAGAGGTCAGGGCCCATATCGAAAAACAAATGAAAACGCTTGATAAATAACATGAACCGTTATTGCTTCCCTTTTGTCCTGCTGTTCGTTTTTACCGTAACTTCTTACTGTCATGCCCAGGTCAACACCGATCCCCTGGCAGAGGGTATTTTAAAAAACAGGGGGGAGCTCTATTTTTCATTTCATGTCACTTCTCCGGATGAAGTTTCGGATTTTAGCCGCATTATCTCCATCGACCATATAGATGGGGAGAAAGTCTACGCTTATGCCAATAAAAAGGGATTTTCTCAATTTCTGAACAAAGGCAATTCCTATACCATCCTGCCATCGCCCGGATTGCTCACTCCTGAAAAGGAACTGGCAGGCATGTACCGGACCGGAGAATCAGACAGTAAAACCATCTGGAATTTTTATCCCACCTATCAGCAATATATTGATTATATGACAGGCTTTGCCTCTTCTCATCCCGATATATGCAACATAGATACCCTTGGGAATACCGTTCAGGGACGGTTGCTGCTGGCTGTAAAAATCAGCGATAACGTCAACCAGCAGGAAGCCGAACCTCGGGTATTTTATACCGCTTCGATCCACGGTGATGAAACCGCCGGATTTGTGCTTATGCTTCATCTTATCGATTATCTTTTAATGAATTATGGAGTAGATCCGAAAGTTACCAACCTGATCCAATCTACCGAAATTTTTATTAATCCCCTGGCCAATCCCGATGGGACCTATTACGGGGGGAACCATACCGTATATGGCTCTGTCCGGTACAATGCCAACGCCATTGACCTGAACAGGAATTATCCCGATCCGAGGATGGGGCCCCATCCCGATGGTGAAGAATGGCAGCCTGAAACACAGGCATTTATGAGCTATGGTGAAAGCAACCATTTTACCATGAGCGCCAACTTTCATGGAGGGGCCGAAGTGTTCAATTATCCCTGGGATACCTGGTCGAAACTGACTGCCGATGACAACTGGTGGCAACGCGTAGGACGGGAATGGGCTGATACGGTGCACAAATATGGCCCTTCGGGATACTTTAATGATCTGGATAACGGGATAACCAACGGACATGCCTGGTATGAAATCACCGGTGGCCGCCAGGACTATATGAATTTTTGGGACCATTGCCGGGAAGTTACCGTTGAAATATCTGACGTTAAAATACTTCCGGTCAATCAGCTGGAAAATTTCTGGGAATACAACCATCCCTCTTTCCTGAATTTCATCGAAGAATCACACTTTGGTTTTACCGGTTTTGTAACCGATTCTATAACCGGACAGCCTGTTTTCGCCAGGGTTTTTATTGCAAATCATGACCAGGATAGTTCCGAAGTATTTTCATATCTGCCTTCAGGATTTTATGCACGCCCGATTTATGAGGGTAGCTACGATGTAACATTTTCAGCGTCAGGATATCATACAAAAACGGTAAACCAGATAGTGGTACACAATCGACAGACAACCCCGTTGAATGTTCAATTAAAACCGCTTTCCCATGGTATCGATCAGGGAAAGGACCAGACAATCCGGATTTATCCGAACCCGGGTAATGGGGATTTCGAAATTTGTTTTCCGGCGGGTCGGGATGAACCTGGCAGGATACTGATTTGTAGCGCTCAAGGAGATGTGGTGGTCGATGATAATCTAAAGATGAGCCCCGGTGATGACTGTTATAAAACGAACCTTCATCATCTTCCCGAAGGGCTTTATATCGTCCGGTTTATTTCCGGTGAATTGACCCTGACCAACAAATTCATCATCCGGTACGATTGACATTCGACCGGGCAGATGGATCATTCCTGAAAAATCTATAAACGGATACCGAACCCAAAAATAATCCGGTACAGCAACAACGCCAAAACTGTTATTACGATCAGCGGGATGGAAAGTTTCATCGTTCGGGGATCTTCATCAAAAAAAAGATCCTGGCTTTTCATTCCAAGCAGCGCAACCGGCAGTAAAACAAAGAGCATGGTTGCATTGGTACACACCTCAAACAAGGTGATTTCCGGGATTTTTAATAAAAGGAGGATTATATTTCCGGCTAAAAACGGGTATATGAATTGGGCCCATATGAATTTCCTGCGGTTTTTTCCATTCAGATAATTAAAATAAATGTTTCCTGAAAAGAGAAACAACCTTGGCAGAAAAATACCCAGAGAGACCATAACGACCAATGCAAAGACAGAGATAAGCATTTTCCCGGTATCCATGAAAAACATGTACATGATGACATATCCGAATCCCTTGCGGAAAAGCGCACCCATGAGCATATTTCCTAAAAAATGGACAATGGTCTGGGCAAACATCCATAGCACCAATAATCTGAGGATCCCCGATTCTGTGATAACACTCATATAAAGCAGAAACAACAGGATACCGATCAGTAAAGCGATGATGGGCCCTGTGCTGAATATGGCGTGAACTGCATCGGGCGTCCATTTATCGCCCGTGATCAGGAAGTTTATGTCGTAATAGTACAATATGGTATTGATATCGAAAGCCTGCGCCGAGATACAGGTTGCAATCTGTGTAATGACAGAAATCAACAGGTAGGCAAGAAGAAAAAGAAAGGTAGAATGAAGGAAGATGGTTGTGAAAGTACCTTTTACGTAATCTTCACCATGAAAAAAATAGCGGGTCCGGTTTGAAAACAACGTGCCTCTTTTAGCCAGAAAACGTATTTTACGATAGATACGATAAATTTGTTCCCTGAAAGTAAGAGGCTGATGGATAGGCATGCTGTTAATATTTATCGGCTACATCGGGAATACCGCCGGTTGAATATTTACCCTCGCTAAGTTTTGTACGGATTTCGGAAAATGCATCGATGGTAACCTTTACATCTTCCAAAGTGTGGGAAGCTGTCGGGATAAGACGAAGCATGATAACCCCTTTGGGTACAACCGGATAAATGACAACAGAGCAGAAAATCCCATAGTTTTCTCTTAAATCGGCCACAACCTGGGTTGCTTCACCCACTCCGCCTTTCAGAAAGACCGGAGTGACCGGAGATTGTGTTTTGCCAATATCAAATCCTTTATCGCGCAAACCCTTTTGAAGCGCGTGGACAATAATCCACAATTTATCACGAAGTTCAGGATGGGTGCGAATAAGGTCCAAACGTTTTAATGCCCCAATGACCATGGGCATGGGAAGTGATTTGGCAAAAATCTGGGAACGCATTTTAAATGCAAGGGATTTGATAATCCGTTTTTCACTGGCCACAAAGCCGCCAATTCCGGCCATTGCCTTTGCAAAAGTTCCAAAATAGATGTCAACCTCATCCATGACATCCTGTTCCTGGCTGGTTCCTGCACCAGCGTTTCCCATGGTGCCAAACCCATGGGCGTCATCGACAAGAAGCCTGAAACCGTATTTTTCCTTGAATTGAAGCATCCCCTTGAGGTTGCCCAGATCGCCGGGCATACCAAAAACACCTTCGGTTATCACCAGGATGCCGCCGCCTGATTGATTCGCGGCTTTTTGTGCATGCATAAGCTGCGATTCAAAACGCTCCATGTTATTGTGGGGGTAAACAAAACGTTTACCCAAATGAAGACGAAGCCCGTCTAAAATACAAGCGTGGGATTCAGAATCATAAACCACCACATCATGCCGGTCGAGAAGAGAATCGATGATCGAAACCATTCCCATATAACCGTAATTCAGCAAAAAGGCAGATTCTTTTTTTTCAAAAGCAGCAAGTTCCTGCTCCAACTGTTCATGATATTTTGTTTGGCCCGACATCATACGGGCCCCCATGGGGGCAGCCATTCCAAACTTTTCGGCGGCATCGGCATCGGCTTTCCGTACTTCCGGATGATTGGCCAGGCCAAGATAATTATTCAGGCTCCAAACCAGCACCGGCTTTCCCCTGAAATACATCCGGTTCGAAATTTCACCTTCCAACTTTGGAAAATAATAATAACCATAACCTGCATCGGCAAACTGGCCAAGCGGGCCCAGGTTGTTTACAACTTTTTCAAAAATATCCACGGTTTTATAAGATTAAGTTAAACGATAAAAGGTAGGGTAAAGAGACTGCAAAAGTATCAAAAATCAAATACTTTTTCATACTTTTCAGCGTTCCAGAGTATGAATATTATGATTTCTCCCCTAAAAATTATACTTTTGCAAAATGAATTATAGGGCTTGGCTGATTCTGGTTTTCGGATCACTTTTTTTTCTTTCATCCTGTAAATTTCAGAAACTCATGAAAAGTGGTTCTGTGGATGAAAAATATGAAGCTGCGGTTAAATTATACAATGAAAAAGACTATTCGCGAGCACTGCAACTTTTTGACCAGTTGGCTGGTGTCATGCGGGCTACCGATAAATCCCAGAAAATTTCCTATTATTATGCTTACAGCTACTATAACCAGAAAGATTATACCCTTGCCTCTTATTATTTTAAGCGTTATGCAACCAATTTTCCCAATTCACCGGAAGCAGAAGAATGCGCATTCATGAGCGCTTATTGTAACTTTTTAAATTCACCGGAATTCAGTCTTGACCAAACCATTACCTATGAAGCGCTTAAGGAATTACAACTATTCGTAAATACCTACCCGGGGAGTAAACGGACTTCCGAATGCAACGATTTAATTGATAAATTAAGGGAAAAACTGGAAATCAAGGATTATAGAATTGCAAAGTTGTTTTACAGGATGGATGATTATTCAGCAGCCATTATGTCCTTAAATAACATTCTGAAAGAATTTCCGGATACTCCTCATAAAGAGGAAATCCTTTTTCTTATCTTTAAATCGTATCACAAATTTGCAAAACAGAGTATTGAGGAGCGAAAGAAAGACCGATATTCAAAAGCAATGACCGCTTATAAGGAGTTCGTTGCGCAGTATCCCGAAAGTCAGTTCCTGGAAGAAGCATCCACCCTGAAAGAACATGCACGCAGGGAACTTGAATTGAAGTATAACAAAGATCAGCTGAAATTGACCAAAGAAAATTCAAAACTCAACCCGTAATAATTATCATTCAACGATGGACTATAAAAAGATTAAAACCGATGTTCACGCCATAACACGGAATATTGAAGATTTCACAATCGGTACAAACAACATATATGAAACCGTGGCCGTGTTATCGAAAAGGGCCAATCAGATCGGCCTGGAAATCAAAGAAGAACTAAACCAGAAGATTTCGGAATTTAGCTCCAGTACCGATAATCTGGAAGAAGTTTTTGAAAATCGCGAGCAGATTGAAATTGCAAAATATTACGAACATCTTCCCAAACCTACGTTGATCTCAATCCAGGAATATCTTGATGGAGATGTCTATTTTCGAAACCCTCATAAGGAAAAACCGGAAGACTTTTAACCATAATACTTCCCGGCAATGTTGAAAGGAAAGAAGATCGTCATTGGAATTACCGGTAGTATCGCTGCTTATAAAATTCCAGTATTGATCCGGCTGCTGATCCGGGAAGGAGCCGCTATACGCATTGTTATGACTCCTGCAGCAACCCATTTTGTAACACCCCTAACGCTTGCTACCCTTTCGCAAAATCCTGTCATCATTGAACCTTTTAATCCGACAAACGGTACATGGAACAGCCATGTTGAACTGGGGCTCTGGGCCGATTTAATGGTACTGGCCCCCGCTACGGCCAACACACTCGGCAAAATGGCAAACGGGATTGCTGATAATATGGTCGTTACCACTTACCTTTCAGCCAAATGTCCCGTATTTATTGCCCCGGCAATGGATATGGATATGTTCCGGCATCCATCCACCCAACAAAATCTGTTGATTTTAAAATCATTTGGAAATACCATTATTGAGCCACAGGTGGGTGACCTGGCCAGTGGCTTATCAGGACCGGGAAGATTGGAAGAACCTGAAAAAATATTGGAAATCTTTCGGGAACATTTCACTCGAATCCACAATTTCGACAAAAAAAAAATTCTGATAACGGCAGGACCAACTCACGAAAAAATTGATCCTGTGCGGTTTATTGGAAATTACGCTTCGGGAAAAATGGGGTTTGCCTTAGCAGAGCAGGCAGCAAAACGAGGAGCAGAAGTAATCCTGATTACCGGTCCCACCGGTTTGACCACGAGAAATGAATCAATCCGGTGTATCCCTGTCACTTCAGCCGAAGAGATGTACCTGGCCTGCATCGAAAATGCTGCCGGAATGGATATCGTCATTATGGCCGCTGCCGTTGCTGATTACACTGTTAAAAACCAGATCAAAACAAAACTTAAAAAGAATACTTCGGAATTTACACTTCTTCTGCACCCAACCCGTGATATCCTGGCAGAACTTGGAAAGAGGAAGAAGAAAAATCAGACACTGGTTGGATTTGCATTGGAAACTGACCATGAGGTTGAAAATGCAACCGCTAAATTGAAATCAAAAAATCTTGATCTTATCGTTTTAAATTCACTGAATGACCCGGGCGCAGGATTTGGCACCCCTACCAACAAAGTCACCATCCTTTCAAAGGATGGATCAATGATCGAAGGATCGTTAAAAGATAAAAGTGAAGTTGCCTCCGATATTCTTGATGCCATCTTTCACAAAGGTAATTTCAGTAACCTAACGTGGACAAGCCACAACCAAACAAATAGCAAATCTCAAAATACAAATA
>DYSO01000240.1 GCA_020718225.1 Draconibacterium orientale
AAAAACGACAGCCATATTTACGTCATTTTTGGCGCATCGGGCGACCTTACAAAACGAAAATTAGTTCCTGCATTGTACTCTCTGTTTGTACAGGATTTGCTTCCTGAGAAGTTTGTATTACTTGGTGTGTCGCGGTCAGAGTTTACAGATGAAGCATTCAGGACATCAATGGAATCAGCCATCAACGAGTTTAAAGAGATTGATGACACTTCTCACATTGAATCATTTGTCCAAAAAATATACTACCATTCCATCAAATTTGATGATGCATCCACTTACCTGCCGTTAAAGCAGCGCCTGGAAAAGTTGAGAAAAGACGAGGAAATCGGCGGAAACACAGTGTTCTATTTGTCAACTCCGCCAAGTTTATATGGCATTATACCGCAACATTTGGCTTCTGTCGGATTAAACTCACAGGATGATGGATGGAAAAGATTAATCATCGAGAAACCTTTCGGTTACGACCTTGAATCGGCCCTGATACTTAAAGACCAGCTTTTAAAAGACTGGCAGGAAGAACAATTGTTCCGCATTGACCATTATCTGGGTAAAGAAACGGTTCAGAACCTTCTCGTAACCAGGTTTTCAAACGGAATTTTTGAACCCTTATGGAACCGGAACTATATACATCATGTAGAGATTACTTCTGCTGAAAGCATCGGAGTTGAAAAACGAGGTGGATATTACGAAACTTCCGGGGCCTTGCGCGACATGGTGCAAAACCATTTGCTCCAGGTGGCAGCAATTACAGCTATGGAATCGCCATCTTCGCTTGAACCGGTTGCCATCCGGAATGAAATCCTGAAAGTATTTCAATCGTTCCGTCCTATTAAAAAGGAGGACGTTAAATCCAACACCATTCGCGGTCAATACTTGCCGTCAACCATTAAGAACGAAACCGTTGCAGGATATCGGCAGGAAGAAGGCGTGAACCCGGAATCAATTACTGAAACCTATGCGGCCGTTAAATTTTATATTGACAACTGGCGATGGGGTGGCGTACCTTTTTACATCCGCACCGGTAAACGTTTGCCCACGCGCGTTACCGAAGTAGTAATTCACTTTAAACCAACGCCACATTTTCTGTTTGCAGCCGGGCCTGTTTGCAGTTCATGCAACCAGTTGGTTATCCGCATTCAACCCGATGAAGGTGTGCTGATGAAATTTGGAATGAAAACGCCTGGCTCCGGTTTCGAAGTGCAAACGGTAAATATGGATTTCCATTACTCCGACCTTACCAATCAACGAATTCCTTCGGCTTACGAAAGGCTCATTTATGATTCGATGAAAGGGGATTCAACATTGTTTGCCCGCACGGAAGAAGTAATTGAAGCCTGGAAATTTCTTTCGCCGGTAATCAATTGCTGGAAAAATGAAAAGGATGTACCTCTTTATGGTTATCCGGCAGGTACCTGGGGACCCGAAACTGCAGACGATCTGATCGAAGATAAAGCAATGACCTGGCGATACCCTTGTAAAAATCTTTCCGATGATGGAATTTATTGCGAATTATAGACATGGCAACAACAACAAAAATATTTAAGAGCATTGATGAATTGGCGCAGTTTTTTGCAAAACAAATTGCGATTCGCATAGGCAATGGCCCGGAAGGGGATTTTTTTTCAATCGCATTATCCGGCGGATCAACACCACGTGCCATATTTCAATACCTGGCTGCAAATTTCAGGAATAGTATCGCATGGGAAAGGCTGCTTGTTTTTTGGAGCGACGAACGTTGTGTTGCTCCCGATGATCAGGAAAGCAACTACAGAATGGCAAAGGAAAATCTTCTGGATCATGTTCCTATTCCTGCAAGTAATATTTTCAGGATAAAAGGAGAAACTGACCCATCAGCAGAAGCTGAGCGCTATGCTGAAACAGTCAGGCAGTTTGTCCCTTCATATAACAACATTCCCCGTTTCGACCTCATGATGCTTGGTCTTGGAGAAGATGGGCACACAGCATCCATTTTTCCAGATAAACTGAATCTTTTTACTAGTGAAGAACTTTTCGTTGTAGCTGAACATCCGCAAACAAAACAACAAAGGGTAACAGCCACCGGAACGCTGATTAACAATTCATCCGTTATTGTATTCCTGGTTACAGGAGAGGCTAAAGCCGGAATGGTAAGCAGCGTACTTGAACATATAGCCGGAAGTGAAAATCTGCCAGCTACCCTGGTAAGTCCTTTCAAAGGAGAGTTGTTGTGGCTCTTGGATGAAAAAGCTGCCGGACAATTAAAAACAATTAAAAAATAAATCCCAATGATCCAGAATACTG
>DYSO01000090.1 GCA_020718225.1 Draconibacterium orientale
AACTCAGACCCAGAGTTCAAAAAAGTTGAGTTTTCTTGCTGACACTAAATAAGAAAGATCAGACAAATTTCATCCCGGCGTTTTGTTTATTGGAATCCTTTATCTTTGTGTTTGCATCATCATTGATATATAAGCCTTATGGACAAATTTTCATATTTGAATACCATTGACTCTTCGGTCATTGAAACGTTATTTACAAAATTTAAAGAGGACCCGGAATCAGTGGATGCAAGCTGGCGAAAATTTTTCGAAGGATTTGAGTTCTGCCAAATCAATTACAAAACCCGGGAAGGGGAGGCATTTATTTATCCCAATGAATTTAAAGTTATAAACCTCATTACCGCATATCGGCAACGGGGCCATTTGTTTACACGGACCAATCCGGTACGCCAACGGAGGCGATATACACCTACCCTCGATATTGAAAATTTTGGTTTATCGGCCGCGGAATTGGAAAAAACTTACCAGGCCGGTAAAGAGGTTGGAATCGGCAATGCGAAACTCGAAACCATCATCGGCCATCTTCAGCAAACCTATTGCCAAAGCATTGGAGTTGAATACTATTACATCCGTCAGCCGGAAATGGTCGAGTGGCTGCGATCAAAAATGGAGTCGGTACAAAACACCCCCCGGTTCTCATTGGATGAAAAAAAATTGATCCTTGAAAAACTTGCAGAAGGGGTTCTTTTTGAGAAATTCATTCATAAAAAATTTCCCGGACAAAAGAGTTTTTCCCTGGAAGGAGTTGAATCTCTGATTCCTGCACTTGAATCTGCAATCCGGATGGGATCTGAACTGGGTATTTGTGAATTTGTGATTGGTATGGCCCACCGGGGCCGGTTAAATGTATTAGGCAACATCATGCATAAACCCTTTTCACAGATTTTTTCAGAATTCGCCGGTAAAGAATATAAAGATGAAGATTTGCTTGGAGATGTGAAATACCACCTTGGATATTCCGGTGAAGTAACCACAACCGGCAACCAGAAAATCCGTATCACCCTGGCCCCTAACCCATCCCATCTGGAGGCAGTTGATCCCGTTGTTGAAGGCATTTGCCGTGCCCGCTCCGATCATGGTTATCAGGGTGACCGATCAAAAATTGCCCCCATCCTGATCCATGGAGATGCTTCTATTGCAGGACAAGGGATCATCTATGAACTTTTACAGATGGCCGAACTGGACGGGTACAGTACCGGAGGCACCATTCATCTTGTAGTCAATAATCAGATCGGATTTACAACCAACTATCTGGATGCACGTTCTTCCGTTTATTGTACCGATGTTGCCAAAACCATTCAGGCGCCTATTTTTCATGTAAACGCCGATGATGTGGAAGCCGTGGTTTATACCATCCGGCTGGCGATGGAATTCCGGGCCCGTTTTCAAAAAGATATTTTTATCGATCTGCTTGGATACCGGAAATATGGACATAATGAAAGTGATGAACCTCGTTTTACACAACCCATTCTTTATAAGATTATTGAAAATCATCCCGATCCACTTGAAATATACCTTAAGAAATTAGAATCCGAAGAGAGCCTTGTCTCCATGCATGTCGATTCCCTTTTATCAAACATCAACTCCGGTCTGAATCAGGGATTTGAAGAAGCCCGGACCATTGAAAAAGGAGATATTTCCCCCTTTCTTGAAAACATCTGGCAAGGAACAAGAAGAGCACACCCTGCTGATTTTGACGTTTCCCCATCAACGGCAATTCCCTATGATGAACTGATGACCATCGGATTAAAATTAACCGAATTGCCGGATGGAAAACCCTTTTTCCGTAAAATCACAAAAATGCAGGATGAACGGAAAGCCATGTTGAGCCATGGCCGGCTTGATTGGGCCATGGGAGAGCTTCTGGCCTATGGTTCCCTGGTTAAAGAAGGCCATCCTGTAAGGTTAAGCGGACAGGACTGCCAACGAGGCACTTTCAGCCACCGTCATGCTGTACTGACAGTGGAAGATTCAGAAGAAAAATTTACTCCATTGGCCCATATTTCACCCGGGCAGGCTTCGCTGAGGATCATCAACTCCCTGTTATCGGAATACGGCGTACTGGGTTTCGAATATGGTTACGGTTTTGCAACCCCAAACGGGCTTACCTTATGGGAAGCACAGTTTGGCGACTTCAGCAACGGTGCACAGGTGATCATCGATCAATATATCTCCAGCGCCGAGGATAAATGGAAAGTAATGAATGGTATTGTTTTACTTCTCCCTCATGGGTATGAAGGACAAGGTCCTGAACACTCTTCTGCACGCGTGGAACGGTTCCTCTCCTTGTGTGGACACCTCAATATGCAAATTGCGAATTGCACTACCCCGGCCAATTTTTTTCATGTTCTGCGTCGCCAGGTTTACCGGCCCTTCCGTAAACCACTTATTGTTTTCACTCCAAAAAGCCTGCTCAGAAACCCACGGTGTACCTCCTCACCGGATGAATTCACCCTTGGCGGTTTCAGGGAAGTCATCGACGACCCTGCCGCTGATCCCGGTAAAATCACACGGGTTGTCATTTGCAGTGGTAAGGTTTATTATGATATCCTCGAAGAAAAAGAAAAACAAAAACTGGAGGATACTGCTCTCGTCCGGCTCGAACAATTATATCCGCTCCCCCTGGGACACCTTAATGCCCTTTTGACCCGTTATCCATTGGCAAACCATTGGGAATGGGTACAGGAAGAACCGGTCAACATGGGGGCATGGAAATATATTTCCATCCATTTGAACATCCTACCCCTTCATCATGTAGCCCGGCCTGCAAGCGGAAGTCCGGCAACCGGATCTTCGGGACTGCATAAAATACAACAGCGGCTGATTGTTGAAAAAGCGCTGGGAAAATGCACTTGTGAATATGCTAATAAATCCTGCAGACTCCATTGCGCCGACCAGGAAAACCACGTGATATAGTTTTCCTTTGCTTGTTTTATCATGGTTTTCAAAGTATCTTTGCTTCATAAATAAACAGTGTTATGAAAAAACCATTCCTTATACTCCTGCCTTTTTTACTTATTGCCGGGCAAGGTTATGCCCAGCATCCAAAAGCCATCATCCGTCAAAGTGAACAATCCATACCCCGGGGAGAGGGGAACCATTCATCCCGATTTGTTGCAGATTGCAAAGGTTCTGTTAATAACCCGTCATCTGACCTGCAATGGCGCTCCATTGTAAATCCTGCCCCCATCATACACCGATCGGACAAGAATGCCCTGGTAAAACAACTGAAAGAAGAGCGCATGATCCATAAACTTCAATTGGAAAAAACAAAATCGACAACCAGCGAAAATTCTACCCTCACCCCGGCGCCCAACATCGGGAGAAATTTTGAAGGAAACTCCAGCAATGGTTTCTCCCCACTCGACAATTCCCTTGCCATCTCAAACGGAGGTTACATCATCAGCGTTGCGAATACAACCATAGAGTATGCTACCATGGCTGGTCAGGTTTTGTACTACAACGACCTGATTTCATTCATCAATGATACCGAAATCGAGGGTGTGTGCGACCCGGTGGTAATCTATGATTCCGGTTCCGACCGTTTTGTCTTTTTCTGCCAGGTATCACCCCTAAATTCGACCCAATCGAAACTGCTTATTTTCTTTTCTAAAAGCAACAACCCGATGGATGGATGGTGGTACTACAAAATTACAGGTAATCCACTCAATGACGGAAGCGCTTTCGATTACCCGAAACTTGCCGTATCCAACAACGAACTCTATATTACCGGGAATCTGTATTTTGATAATGGTAATTTCAACCAGTCTGTTATATATCAGATCAATAAAATCGCCGGGTTCGCCGGACAAAGCCTGAACTGGCAATACTGGCACAATATTTCCGGGGGTCCATTCACCCTTACTCCGCTTCAATGGGGACAGCAGGGAAACTACGGCCCCGGTTGTTACCTTGTTGCCAGTAGTTCATCGGACAACAACATCATCTGGTTTTACGATCTGACCGATGATATGACCGGAAGCCCCACCCTTGTATATCACCCGGTCAACGTAACCCCCTATAAGGTTGCCCCGAATGCCCTTCAAAAAGGCACCGATGTTAAACTTAATACCAATGATTGCAGAATGCTGAGCGGTTTTTATCTCAATGGTACCGCGCATTTTGTTTTTAATTCCGAATTCTCTGATGGCTATTGTGGTATCAACTACCATCGTTTAGAAGTTGCTAACCTGAGCGATCAGTCCATGGTATTCGGACTGGCCGGTTCCGATTACAGTTACCCTTCGGTTGCATCATTTGCCAACGAAACCAACGATAAATCAGTCATGATCGGTTTCCTGAAATCGAGTTCGACTACGTTCCCATCCATCCGTATAGTCAATTGTGACAACGATTTTAACTGGTCCGGGTCCACAGAAGTCAAAGCCGGTAACGGGTATGTCCACTATAGCGGGGATCCGTAGCGGTGGGGCGATTATAGCGGCACATGGAGAAAACACAACAATGCAAAACCTGCCATTTGGATGAGCGGCATGTATGGTAATACCGAAAACCGCTGGGATTCATGGATTGCAGAAGTATATATCAATTCCTGGGGGATAGAAACACCTGAGATTTCCCCTGCCATCAACATTTTTCCAAACCCGGTAATTGACTTGTTTACCATTGAATTCACCCTTATACGTGCGGCCCATATCGATATCAGCCTCACCGGCACAACCGGTGAACAGGTAAAAACACTATACTCCGGAACAGGATATACCGGAAAAAATATTTTCTCCTTCAATAAATCCCCTTTGAAACCCGGGATCTATTTTCTGATCATCAAAACCGAAGACTCCATTCTGAAAAATGAAAAAATTATTATTGCTGATTAGTATTGCCCTCTGCGCCGGGTACGTCGGATGCCGGCATCCGAAAACGGCAACGAATACCCGTTCGCAAAGTGAAGTAAAAAGGGCAGAACACCCAGCCCCCGATCAGGAAAAAATCGACTCATTAAAAGAGATCCGGGGCCAAGATAAAAAACAACCTGATTTGCGGGTTACTTTATAGTTTACATTTTACCACTATCCAAAACACCGATGACAATCGAAATAAAAATTCCCAGTCCCGGAGAATCAATCACCCAGGTCCAGATAGCCAAATGGCTGGTTACCGATGGGGAGCCGGTTGATAAAGACCAGGAAATCGTTGAAATCGATTCCGATAAAGCCTCCTTCCCATTAGCTGCACCTGAATCAGGTGTTGTAAATATCCTGGTCCCGGAAGGAACAATAACAGCAGTAGGATCGGTCATTGCCACCCTCCAACCTGTCCAACCCGTCCAACCTGTCCAACCTGTCCAACCTGTCCAACCCGTCCAACCTGTCCAACCTGTCCAACCCGTCCAGCTTCACGCTTCTCCCCTTGCCCGAAAAATTATCGAAGATAAAAAAGTTGACATCCAAGCGCTGACCCATGCTTTTCCCGGGAAAAAAATAACCCGGAAAGAGATTGAATCTTTCGTCGGCAGCAAAAAAGATGGTCCCACGGTTATCCTTATGGACGGGTCGCGAAATGAAGAGCGGAAAAAGATGACCATGCTCAGGCTGAAGCTTGCTGAACGGCTGGTTAGCGTTAAAAACCAAACAGCCATGTTGACTACTTTCAATGAGATCAACATGAAAGCTGTAATGCAAATCAGGGAAAAATACAACGACATTTTCAGGGAACGGTTTGGATCCCCCCTTGGGTTCATGTCATTTTTTACAAAAGCAGTGACCATCGCCCTTCAGGAATTTCCACAGGTAAATTCAATGATTGACGGGGAAGATCTGGTAATTCCGGGATACATCGATATCGGAATTGCCGTAAGCGCACCAAAAGGATTGGTTGTGCCTGTTTTACGCAATGCTGAAAAGATGAGTTTTTCGGAAATCGAATCAAAAATCAGGGAATTAGCCGGAAAGGCACGCGAAAACAGAATTTCCATTGATGAGATGAAGGGTGGTACCTTTACCATTACCAATGGCGGTGTTTTTGGCTCACTGATGTCGACCCCGATACTGAATCCCCCTCAAAGCGCCATCCTTGGAATGCATAAAATTCAGGAGCGTCCCATTGCCATCCATGGGCAGGTTGTAATTGCCCCGATGATGTATGTGGCCCTTTCATATGACCACCGGGTTATCGATGGCCGGGAATCGGTTGGATTTCTTGTTAAAGTTAAAGATTTGGTGGAAGATCCGGTTAAAATGGTTACCCTGGGGATGGATCCGATTCAACTTCTCCTGGATATTTAAAATAATGAACGCTAAAAAATGAGAAAACATGTTGATTTTCTGGTAATCGGGTCAGGCATTGCCGGGCTTGCTTTCGCAATCAAAGTGGCAAAGCAGGGAAAAGTATGCATTATCACAAAATCAACCATGGACGATACTGCAACCAGTTGGGCACAGGGAGGTATTGCTGCGGTAATGTACACGCCGGATTCGTTTGAGAAACACATTCGCGACACACTGATCGCAGGCGATGGCCTCTGTAATGAAAAAATCGTCCGGCTAACCATTGAGGAATCGACCGGACGTATTCGTGAGCTGATCAAATGGGGGGCAAAATTTGATAAAACCATAACCGGCCGTTATGATCTTGCCAAAGAGGGGGGCCATTCTGAGTACCGGGTTTTACACCACAAAGACAGTACCGGACGGGAAATCGAAAACGCACTTCTGGACCAGGTTAAGAAACATCCCAACATAGAAATCCTCGAGAATTATTTCACCATCGACATTATTACCCAGCATCATTTGAATGTGGAGGTGAACCGACGTACTCCTGATATTACCTGCTTTGGGGCTTATGTTTTAAATCCACGTACAAAGCTGGTGGACACCATTCTTTCAAAAGTAACTTTGATCGCTACCGGTGGGGCAGGAAATGTTTACAGCAATACAACCAATCCCCTGATATCAACAGGCGACGGAATTTCCATGGTTTATCGGGCGAAAGGAATCATTGAAAACATGGAATTTATCCAGTTTCATCCGACATCCTTATATAATCCGGAAGAAAAACCTGCTTTTCTGATTACCGAAGCGCTTCGGGGATTCGGAGCGGTGCTGAAAACCCGTGAGGGAAAAGAATTCATGCACAAATACGATGCACGTCTCTCCCTCGCTCCAAGGGATATTGTTGCCAGGGCCATCGACAATGAACTCAAACTCAATGGGGATGATTTCGTAGGGCTTGATTGCAGACACCTGAATAAAAATGAGCTGATCAACCACTTCCCGACCATATATGCCAAATGCCTGAGTATTGGGATCGACATCAGCAAAGACATGATCCCGGTAGTACCAGCTGCACATTACACCTGCGGAGGAATCAGGGTAAACGAATTCGGCCGGAGCTCCATTTTGAATTTATATGCTTCCGGCGAATGCTCATCCACCGGTCTGCATGGAGCAAACCGTTTGGCATCCAATTCATTGCTTGAGTCGCTGGTCTTCTCGCACCGGGCGGGGATGGATTCCGTTGAAATAATAAAAAAGACAGAAATATGTCAGGAAATCCCTGACTGGAATGCAGAAGGCATGGTACTGAACGAAGAAATGATTTTAATAACCCAATCGATGAAAGAGGTACAAGCCCTCATGAGCAGCTATGTGGGAATTGTCCGCTCCAATCTGCGGTTACAACGAGCCTTTGACCGTCTTGAACTGTTGTACCGCGAAACTGAAGAACTCTACCATAAATCGATACTCACAGTTCGGCTGTGTGAATTACGCAACCTGATCAACATCGGTTACCTCATCATCAAAAGCGCCAGGGCCCGTAAGGAGAGCCGTGGCCTTCACCATTCATTGGACTATCCGAAAATTATCCCGGGTGGGGGTATCAATTCTGACTTTTAAGTTTTGTGATCATTTAATCCATAAACCTATCCTTTCATCATGGCCCTGATAAAATCTGTCAAAGGAGTAAGCCCCACATTTGGTAAAAATTGTTTCCTTGCCGACAATGCCACCCTGACCGGTGATGTGGTCATGGGGGATGATTGCAGTGTTTGGTTTAACGCTGTAGTCCGGGGCGATGTACATTATATCCGCATTGGCAACAACGTGAACATTCAGGATGGGGCCATCATTCATTGCACCTATCAAAAAGCCCCGGTAAACATCGGAAACAATGTCTCCATTGCACACAATGCCATCATTCATGGTTGTACCATTCACGATCACGTCCTGATCGGAATGGGGGCCATCGTCATGGATGGCGCGGTTATTCACAGCAACTCAATAGTGGCTGCAGGTGCGTTGATCAAAGAAGGTACCATCGTGGAATCAGGTACGGTATGGGCCGGCTTGCCTGCAAAAAAAGTGAAGGATTTAGATCCATCGCTGCTCGAAGGACAAGTTCACCGAATTTCACGGAACTATAATATGTACGCAGGATGGTATGATTCGGATGAAAAATAAATGTCTTGTTATTTTTCTACTGTTGTGATGTTCATTCTTCTCTCGGCAATCTGAAGGGCAGGCTGCTTTGTCCGCATCCCACGGGTAATTTCAATGGTTGACCGGTCATCATCGAGGATGATTTCATCCCTTCCCGACTTTTTTGTTTTAAGTTCCCTGAATTCAACGGTTTGAGCCACCAATTGCAAAATCTCGGCGCCATATGGAGGGGTACAATCAAATTCCCCCAGTTGAACCGGTTTATTGGTTTTTTCTTCATCGAGGAACATACTGTTTTTAAGAAGCCAGCGGCTCCCGTCGGCAGTGTAATAAATCAGTCTGATAAAACAGGGACGATCGACCTGGGTATAAACCTCCATGGTTTCTCCGCCCTTGTAAACCGGATTGTTCATCCCTTTGTTGGTCCATAATTTAACCATGAGCCCGGTGTTGATAATTTCATTTTTACTAAGCTCTTTTTCCAGGATCTGCATGGATTGATAGTTTTCAGGAATGTACTCTATCTCTCTTTCTGTTAACCATTTCAGCGGTAAAAAATCCTCCACACTGGCAATGGTCTTTCCTGATTTTTCATTACTCAGGCTCACAATGACTTTCAGGTTGGTACCATCCAGCCAGTAGGTGCCGTTCAGGGCCCAGGGGTATCGGCTGTCCTTATAGGTCTGATCGGGATGATACAATTCGAATCCGTTTTCAAGCAGTTTGGGTTGAAGCGAAGTTGACAAACGAACAGAAAAACGGCTTCCCATGTGTGAATCCATATAGGTAAAACTTCCCATCCGGATGGTCTCTTTAAAATTTTCCGGAATTTGTTGTTTTAACCCATCGGCGATGAACAGACATAAATCTTCGATGGTATTTCTTGGCCCTGTCCTGAGCGCAGCTATGGCACGGGAAACAGAATCACTAAAGGCGCTGTATGGGATTGATAATTCCGACTTCCCCAGGGTTAAGACAACCGCCATCCTGCCTTCCATTTCACGCAAGAGCGGGAAACACTCAAGATAGGTTTTCAAAGCCAGCTGCCGGTTACCACTATTTTGAAACTGCCGCGCGGTTTCAATCTTCTTTGCCAGCAGGATAGATTCCGCGCTGAGGGTGTTTTGTTCTGAAGTAAGGAAATCCTGAATATTCAGATAGACAAAAGCATACGCTTCCTTTTTTTTAGTATCATAGAACTCCTCCACTTTTAAACCCGTTAAGTCGGCCTGGCAACTCGAGGTACTGGATTGTTTAAAAATTTCAAGTGTATTCGAATTGCGGTTTTCGGTATTGATGGTAGCAGATGCGGTAATGATGGTACGAACAGACTGAATAAGGTAAATTTTTGCGTTTTCAAGAAGGTTCTTCTGAACCTCTTGTAAATTATCTGTTTTACGGATTATCTGTGAATCGAAACCAGTGAGATACTTTCCATCTGGGAAATCGGTACGCCGGTTTTCCGGGGAAACCCACGAAGGGACCTGGACCTGGGAAAATGAAAATTGAAGATAAACCAGAAAAGTGAATGAAAGCAGTAAAGTCCTGATCATGGCAAAATATGGTTTGGTAAATAAAAAACTGCAGAAAAAAATCACATTAGAACCAGTGAACTGCTAATCTGCCTTAACCACCCGAAAACCGACACAACGTTTTGGGGTTGCATCAACGCGCAAACGTTCCTGAACACGCTGATGGGCAGGCTGGTCTAAACAGGAGCCCCCCCGAATAACGTGAAAAACGCCCGATTCGGGTCCCCTGGGATTATAGTAAGGGCTTTTTGAATAATATTCGCTATCATACCAATCACTGCACCACTCCCACACATTGCCGGTCATATCGAACAATCCGGCATCATTGGCGCTGAAACTTCCAACCGGTGCTGTTAATGGGAACGTATCGTCATAAGCTTCCCAGACAAATGAAACCCCCTGGTTTTTTGCTGATTCATCGGCAATATTGCCCCCTTTTTTCCCTGCCGGGCCATCGGAGCCCCAACTGTACCGGAACCCCTTGAAGCCTCCTGCAGCATATTCCCATTCAGCCTCGGTGGGCAAACGATAAGTTGCCCCCTTGCTCCGGCTAAGCCAGCGGCAATATTCATTGGCATCGTTCCAGCTGACATGGATGACCGGTTGATTGTATTTATCCGGGGTCAGGATGTTGCCGCCGGCATCGCATCTCCAGTTGACCCCGTTGCGCTTTTCCCACAAACTTCCGTTCCAGATATAACTCCCTCCATGTTTCTCGGCATCGGTCTGATAGTTGGTCTCCTTAATAAACTTCATAAATTGGTTTACGGTAACTTCATATTTCCCGACAGCATAATCGTTGAGGATAACCATGTGAACAGGTTTTTCATCAATATCGCCATTGGCGCTTCCCATATTAAACGTACCTCCTTTAATCGGGGCCATATCGGGAAAATTCAGCGATGGCCCGGTATGGGTTGCTTTTATAAATACCGGCGTGGACTGGTTGGGTGAGACATAAAAATTTTTAATAACCGGAGCTTCCCCCGCTTCCTCCCTGGTTAGCTTCAAGGTATGGCTCCCCACATTGATCTCATCGAAAACATAAGCGCTATCTGTTAACAAAGCCATAAGAAATGTGTTGTCAATGTAAAGATTCCCTTCAGTTTGTGTTGTTATTTCCAACCGGCCGTAAGCAGCCCCGGTAGATACAGATTCACTGTTCAGGGCAAAAATGAAATCGCCTTTATCAAAATTCGATTCTTTCATCATGCCCGATTGAGGATGAAGCTTATTTTTCGATACTTCGGGGACCCTTTCGGTCAGGAAAAAACCCAGTTCCCTTCCCGTTACATATCCATCGCTGTTTGCATCGGCTGCCCCGTTTAAACCCTCGATGAGTTGCTCCCGGAAATAACTGTCATCAGGAACCATTTCATCGGCACCCCCGCTTGTAATAAACTGCCTGACCGGTTGTTTCACCTTTTTCTGGATGGCTTCTTCGGCCGGGCTTCCACGCATATTATCGAAAATGGATCCCGAAAAACAGGCATCAAACAGAAACAAGGCATGTTTTGACCAAATCTGCTTTGCGAAAATCTCAATATTATCCATCGGCATGGCACGGGCCATAAAATCCTTCATATTCTTTTCATCTTTTCCGATTTGCGGACAATTCACCGGAAGAATAAACCCCATATCCTTTCCCCGAATCGGCACGGTACATCCGTGACCCGCAAAATAAAACAGCAGGCAACTTTCGCTGTCTCCGCCATATTCTGCAATAAAATTTGAATAGGCATCCCTGAGTTCAACATTGTCGGGATCCATTTTCACAAAAACATTGAATCCCAAACCCTCCAGCATCTTCTTCACCAGTTCGATATCGGTGGCAACACCCCTGAGTGTATCCCAACCATTGTTATAATTACTGGCACCGATCAGCAGAGCATAACGCTGCGAATAGAGGTTCCTGAGAATGGCCGTATCGATTTTCAAATCCTTGGGCGACATCCCGCGGTTCGTTGATTTCTGGCCCATGAGTGTTGCAGAAAATAACAGCATCATGGTAAAGAACAAAAATCGGGTTGCTTTCATAAATCCTGTGTTAACTTGCTTATTTGTTTTGTTTCGGCATCATGATCAATCGGCCGGAGATGGGGCAGTAATTCAGCGACAACCTGTGTTTAACCTGGTCAAGTAAAATTTATAATCCGGGGCTTATACAACCTGATGCCTGAAAACAAATTAAATAAAGTTGCAATATACCTTAAATCCGCAACAAATAAATAAGCGACAAGTTTAACCAATATTATG
>DYSO01000091.1 GCA_020718225.1 Draconibacterium orientale
GACGAAATTCTCATAGCCCGCCTCTGTCATTAATGCGAATTGCCTTGCTACGACGGTCATGGTCGTTTCAAAGGGCAGGATTCCCGAATGGTAAGCAATACCGGTGCAGGTTGTTTGTTCTGCATCATCAAAGATATCTTTTTGAAGAACTTCCCTCAGGATTTTTAAAAAGATGGTTTCCGATGCCGGGAAAAAATTCTGGCGGATACAACTGCGTGCAAAATAATAGTGATCATCGGCGATCTCTTTTTGGTAAGAATCCCAGTCCAGTTGTTTATTTTTCATCTGCATCTCCTTTCACCGCTCCCTCTTCGATTTGATTAACCCGTTCCATGGCGCCGGTTTCAATAAAAATAGACCGAAGGTCGTGTAATGCCTCTTCGGAAATCTTTCTGAGGGTTCCGGAGCCCGGCTGGTTATAATTTGCCCCCAGCCGCGCTAAAACCTGTTCCCGGTTTTCGCGGTACCATTCCCAAACGGGTCCCTGTTCCGGATAATTGTTGGTATCAATTTCATCAATATGAACACAATAGCCATATTCCAGGATATGTTCTCCAACCGATCGTTTTATCCTGAGTTGGAGCCGCCCCTGTTCCGATTCTCCGAAAAACCCGGTTTTTATTGACAAAGCCCGAAGCGCCTGGATGATATAGCCGGGAGTGTTGCCCCTCGGGCACCGGGTTTTGCACGAAAGGCATTCGCCACACCGCCAGATTTCATTCCCTTTGAGTAATTGGCTCAACAGCGTTTCATCTTTTCGTTGCACACTTTCCACGATAACCCGCGGATCATATTCCGAAACCTGTGCCGCAGGGCAGATTGCAGTACAGGTCCCACAGCTTATACAGGCCGTCAGCCCCTCCTGAAAACGGATATCTTCCGATAATTGTCCGTGCAATGTCTTCATCAGAATCCTATAAAGTAAATAATTAACCCCAGGGAGGTACCGGTTGCAAGGTTGATTGTTTTCAGTACCAGGGAGTCTTTCACCGAATAGGACAACATCGGCAACATTCCATGGCCGTCCTGAACAAAAGCGCTGGTGAATAAAACCGAAAAGGGTATCAATCCCGACGCGTACAGGCTGATGAAAACCATGTGGGGGCCCGATTCAGGGATGAGCCCCATCAGAGCAGCGATAAAAAGCAATGCCAGCGGATAATGAACCGACAAAGTATCCAGATGAAAATAGGTAACCCCGGTTTCAACAAAAAGCATGGCTGCAAATGTCCAAATTGCAGTTTTCCACAAATGTTTCTTCAGGATGTGTTTCCAAATGTGCTCTTTGAGATAATGAGTGAACCCCCGCTCACCGGAATGAAACTTTTGTTCCTTACAATCAATACATGGTTTGTACTTTGTTTTTTTGATAATCAGGTCGGCAATCCAGCCAATGAGAATCCCAAGAAAGAAAAGGGAAATAATTAAAAATACTGCGGTTTTTGGAAACAAGGCCAGCATCACAAAAGCTTCGTCGCCCGATGCCGCTGCCATGGCGCCGGTCAATGCGCCCAATGTGATCAAGCCATGAACGTACAACGATACATTTGTAAAGGCCCCAAAGCACCCGGGTAAAGCGCCGATTGCAGAAGCGGTAACGTATTGTTTGATGGCCGGGCCTTGCCGGAGAAACTTATTGAGTTTCCCTTTGGTCCAGACATTGAGCAGGTCAACCACAATCATCATCATGAACACCAGGATGGTGATTTTAATGGTTTCGAAAATTACTTTCTGAAGTATTTCCGCCAGGTCGGATATGATCATCTGACTTTATTACAGGTTTATGGATTGACTTTTAACATCAATAACGAAGCTATGTTTTCAAAGGTTTCAATGACCCCTTTATTGCCCTGGCTGAAAACGCTTTTACCATGTTCGGCAGCTTCACCAACTTCAGTAACAAGTGGTATCTTCCCGAGTAACAGGGTATTGTACTCTTGTGCGATGGTTTGTCCGCCGCCTTTTCCGAAAATAAAATACTTTTCTTCCGGATGTTGGGCCGGGGTGAACCACGACATGTTTTCGATGACTCCCAGGATGGGTACTTTAATATCGGGGTTCAAAAACATGGAGGTCGCTTTTCTCACATCGTTCAATGCAATTCCCTGCGGTGTAGTAACGATAACGGCTCCGCTCAAATTGAGCTTTTGAACAGTCGTGAGTTGAATATCCCCGGTTCCCGGTGGAAAATCCACAAACATATAATCAATCTCTCCCCATTGGGTGTTCTCAAATAATTGGGTCATGGCATTGGATGCCATCGGGCCACGCCAGATCAGGGATTGATTTGGCGCTACAAAGAATCCGATCGACATGATTTTAACGCCGAATTTTTCGAGCGGGAACATCATCTCTTTATCGCCATTGGCAGTAACATCGGGCCTTTCGTTCTCAAGCCCGAACATTTTCGGGATCGACGGGCCATAAATGTCGGCATCAACAAGCGCTGTACGGAGTCCGTTACGGGCAAAAGCAATAGCCAGGTTGGCGGCAACGGTCGATTTTCCGACGCCGCCTTTTCCGGAAGCAATCACAATGATGTGTTTGACCCCTTCCATTGGAATTTTATCAAATAGTTGGTTCATGATATTGAGTTTCTTTTAATTTTTCAAAATACATGGCAAAAGACCGATACAGAAAATGGGTCCATTTCCCAAATGGGACGATGATGATTGCCCACTGGGCAAGTACGGTCAGGTGGAACAGGTACAACCAGATATGAAATTCCAGGATGTGTAAATCAATAAAAACCCGGACAAATAATGCGGTTGTCCCAAGTAAAAATAGCCAGATCACAAAAAACCAATCGGATGGTTGCGAAAACTTGCCCACTTCCCTGCTTTTCTTTATCCGGGTCATAACAAAATCAACGGTTACGATCAGGATAACCATGCTTTCAACATAGCCAAGGACAATAACAAACAGATTTTTAGCAGAAAACCAATCGAGGAAAACGGTTGTAAAGAGCAGCATTAAATAGCCGATGACCAGAATGAAATGTTCGAACCATCGGAATTTATTTTCGTCACAACTGAGTGACCTTTTTTGGGTAAACATATGAACAATCAGCTCCCCGATGCTCTTAAAATAAGTTTTTAAGGTGACTTTGATTTTTGGTTTAAGAATAACAAACCACCACATCCGGATGATATTGGGGAGAAGGATAATAAGAAACACAGCGCCAATGGCCCCCATTTCAAAATAGTGGCCATAATGCATGATGGTTTCCAGGTTGAAATCTTTACAAATCGCAAAAATGAGGACGCTTAGGGCGGTGAGTAGGAAAAACAGCAGGGTGAGGGGGAGCGACCGGTACAATAAGCCTGATAATCCTGTCCAGTCGTATTTTGAGGTCAGCCACCTTCTGAGGGCCATCATCAGTTCGCCGGGGTTGGCAGTTTGAGGGCAATGGGCGGTACATTCACCACAATAGTAGCACAACCATGGTTTTAACGATGCTTTGAGATCGTCTTGCAACCCGAGGACGCTATAGCGGACCATATCGCGTGGAATGGAATTATCCTGGGTGGAGAGGGAGCAAACCGCTGTGCAATTGCCGCAGTTATAGCATGCTGTAAAATCGACGGCCCCATATTTTTTTAACTTGACGCCAAATTTAGTATCTATTCTGGCCATTACTTCTTGATTTTATAAGAAAAAAACTCATCCATGTCATCCATCTTGCCAATTTGAACAAAACCATACTTTATCAGCGACATCAGGTAATAAAGCGTTTCATGATGGGGCAGCGCCAATTTTTGTGATAGCTGGTCAATCGTCAAATCTTCTTCTTTCAAGGCATCAAGGATCCCTTTTTTAATTTTTGTGAATTTTTTCAAATCTTCGATAACAGCAGGAGATACCTTACGTTTCTCTTTAAGATATTTTACTGTTTTTCCTTTTTCAATTTCCATATCCATTGTAATTGGGCCTTAATCTTGTGCCAATGCATCAATCATGCTTTCAATTTCACTATTGGAGTACGCGGTCAGGTCGATAGCGTCGGTCGGGCAAACCGGCAGGCACATGCCGCAACCTTTGCATACCGCATTGTTGATAACGGCATACTCCTTTTGTCCATCGTTTTCTATCCGGATTGCATCGTAGGGGCATACGTTGGCACAGGCGCCGCACCAGGTACATGCATCTTTTTCGATCCGGGCAATGATGGGTTCCAGTTCCAGTTCGCCTTTACTGACATACGAAAATGATTTTGTGGCCGCAGAGAGCGCAGAATTGATGGCTTCTGTTACATTCTTGGGACCCTGGCAAGCGCCGGAAATGGTGATTCCATCAATAACCGTTTCAACCGGGCGCAATTTCATGTGTATTTCGTTAAAAAACTTGTCCCTTCCTTTGGGCAATTTGAACAATGCGCCAATTGAATTCTCTGCACGGGGGACCATCCCGGTAACCAGGACAACTAAGTCGGCTTCGATTTCCATACTTTTTTTCATCGTTAAAATATCATTTATCTTAACGATGGTTTTTCCATCTTCACTCGTCACAACCGGCAGGTCGTCTTCATAAGATTGCAGGAATACATCCCCGTTGGCCAGTGACTCCCGGTATAATGTTTCCTGTTTCCCATAGGTTCGTACCCCTCGGGTGAAATGATAATTGTTGATCTCTTTGAATTTCCGCCTTGTGACATTGGCAATATGAATGGTGGTGGTGCAGCAATACCGTGAACAATATTTGTTTTCCCCTTCTGGCTGACGGCTGCCCACACAATAGATATAGGCTATGTGCCTGATTTCTTTCTCATTAAAAATAAGTTTTTTCTCATTTAAATTTATGAGCCTCTGAAACTGGGGTAGGGTTATAACATTATTTATCTGGTTGTACCCAAATTCGCCGTCAATGGGTGTGTATGGGTCGAAGCCGGTGGCCATTAAGATCGACCCGACATGAATATCAAGCAGTTCGTCTTTTTGGTCAAGGTCAATAGCGCCACAGATTTTCAGACATTCGCCGCAACGATTACAATGTACCATATCTACTACGGGCAATTGGGGGTATTCGCTCGGGAAATTGTGATAGATGGCCTTGCGGTTTGTGATATTGAAATTAAATTCATCGGGAAGGATAACCGGGCATACGTCGATGGCTTTTTGCAGGCCCCCCTCATTGCATTGTTGATTGATATAACGTGGCTTGATGTTGACTTTTAAATGAAAGTCGCCAATGCTCCCCGAATAGGATGATATTTCGGCGCCGGTAAACAGGGTTATTGTATTATGTTTTATCAATTCCTGGTAAAGCCGGGTTATGATTTGTTTTCCTGTTTCGCTGCTTGTTGAGAGGCTGTCCCATTGGGCAACACGGCCACCGACGAAATATTCGCGTTCAATCAGGTAAACAGGGCATCCCATGTTGGCCAACTGAATGGCCGCTTTCATCCCTGCTATTCCCGCGCCGATGATTGCAACCGCTTTTTGCGATTGAATTATGATGGGGTCGAGCGATTTTGCATAACGGACTTTTGCAATGGCCGCCTTTACGATATGAATGGCTTTTTCAGTAGCGCCGGGCTTGTTGTCGGAATGTGCCCATGAAACCTGTTCACGGATATTGGCATGGACGTAATTGTATTTGTTCAATCCGGCGCGTTCGGTTACGGCCCGAAAGGTAATTTGGTGAAGTTTTGGAGAACAGGATGCAACCACAACGCCGTTAAGATGTTGTTGCCGAATATCTTCAACCATCTCTTTCTGGTTGGAATCCGCACATGCAAAAATGGTTGTTTTGGCAAGGGTAACGCCCTCTTCAGTTGCGATGGCCTGCTTTACTTTTTCAACATCGACATAGTCGGAGATGTTGCCACCGCAATGACAGATATAAACGCCAATATTGTTATTCATTGAATTCTATTTAAATATCCAATTGCTTCTGAAGATGCTGCCCCAGCCGATAAAATGGAATCCGGGATGTCCATTGGCCCGGCCGCTGTACCTGCAACAAAAACCCCTTCGATGCTTGTTAGGGATGGGCTTACAAGAATGTCAGGCTGGTCAACAAACTTATAAAGATCAAGAGTTAGCTCTTTTTTTTGAAAAAGCCCCGAAGCCTCCTGATTGGGCAATATGCCCACTGACAGCACAACCATATCATGTTCAGATTCTTTGACAATCCCTTCGTTGATATCTTCGTACCGGAGGACCAGGTTGCCTTTCGGGTTCTCGGAAATTTCACCTATTTTCCCTTTGATAAAATTTATCCCCATGCCCTTGGCTTGCTCATAAAATTCTTCAAACCCCTTGCCGAAGGACCTGATATTGATGTAATAAATTGTAACATCGGCCATGGGCAATGCGCCCATGAGCAACTGTGCCTGTTTGATAGAGTACATACAGCATATCTGGGAACAAATCGGGTTCCCGACCGATGCGTCCCTCGACCCGGTACAAAGCACATATGCTAATTTATCCGGCATTTTACCGTCACCGGGCCTTAAAATGGTCGGGAATGGGCGGGTAGGGGCTAACAGCCTTTCCATTTGCATGGATGTGACCACGTTTTTAAAGCGGCCGTATCCATATCTGGGTATTTTTATCGGATCAAAAAGGTTAAACCCGGTAGCAATGATGACTGTTTTAATATCGATGGCGTATTCAACAGGCTCCTGTGTGAAATCAATACACTTTGTAGGACAAGCGCGTTCACATGCGCCACAAAGGGTGCAGTTTTCAATATCAATGGCAGCAACCCTCGGACTGGCAATACTGAATGGGATGTAGGCAGCTTTTCGGCCAACCAGCCCCATCTGATATTGGTCCGGGACACTGACAGGGCATGCCTCTTCGCACAACTGACAACCGGTACAATCTTCAACGATAACAAACCGTGGCTTTTTTACCAGGTTGGCTTTAAAAGCGCCATTGGGGCCCCTTATTATACGGACGATCTCACTGGCGGTAAATATGGTGATAAGGGGATGCCTCGATATCTCCGAGACTTTTGGAGTGGTGATGCATGCAGCACAATCCAGCGATGGGAACACTTTACTGAGCAGGATCATTTTTCCGCCGATGGATAAATCCTTTTCGACAAGCAATACCTTGAAACCATTATTGGCCAGGTTCAATGCAGTTTCACCACCTGCGATCCCGCCCCCGATTACCAGGGCATCATACGAGGCAGTCTTAATGTTTTCATTCATAATCAATTGTTTGAATGAAGGAGTAAATACTCATTAAAACTTTTCATTTGTTTTACAAACGACTCACTGCAAACCGAACAAATGGCCGCCATTCGCAAACGGGCCGGTTCAATGTTGTTCTCCTTCATCAGATCGTGTGTTGTATTGACCAGTTTTCCGGTTTTTTCGGTACATGATTCCCCATACGGACAATCACTGCCGTCAGCAGCAATAAAAACGCCATCGAAACCTTTCCTGAATGCATGAAGGATCCATCTGGGTTTGATGCCACTGGAACATGGAATAGAGATGGTCAAAACTTTCGGGGGATAATGTAACTTCAGTAAGCCAGCCATATCAATGGCAGGATCGGAAATTTTCTCTGTCGAAAACACGAGTATTTTAGCATGTTTTCTGGTTCCTTCAGCCATGTTGAACTGCTTATTTTTTCTTCATAAAGACTTTAAAATAACCTTTTTCCTCGAGGGCGCCGAGATACTCATGTCCTTGTTTCTGGCACCATTTCGGGATATCGACTTTGGTCCCTTCATCGGCCGATAAAATTTCCATGATATCGCCAACCTTGATGGTTCCTATTGCTTTTTTTGCTTCCAGCAGTGGCCCCGGACAAGCGGTTCCCCTGGCGTCAACTGTTTTTGCTACCTTTACGTTGATCAGTTCTTCCTGTGTCATAATATTTGTTTGTTAATGGTTAATGTATCCAATTTATTTTAAATAAACAATTGCATGCTGCTTTCGTTGGCCTCGCTGACAAAAGTTGCCGCGCCTGCATAACGTAAGTGGGGATAATCGATCATTTCCTCTTTTTTAAAACCCATCAGGTCCATCGACATTTCGCAAATGGTAATTTCAATCCCAAGCGCTGCTGCTTCTCCAAACATCCGGTCAAGGGAAAGGACCCCTTTTTTCTTCATCAGATATTTGATCATCATGGGTCCCATCCCTGCCATGTTCATTTTTGACAGGTTCAGGTTATTCCTGCTTTTTGGCAACATCATACCGAACATTTTAGAAATGATGTCCTTTCCGTTTGCCTTTTTGTTCCGGTCCCTGACAGCGGAAAGAGCCCAGAAGGAAAAAAACAACCGCACTTTTGTATCCATCGCAGCAGCGGCAAGGGAAATAACCATTGCTGCAATGATTTTATCCAGATCTCCGGAAACAATCGCAATGGGAAGCTGGTCTTTTCTGGAATTTTCAAGCAATGCAACCTTACTTTTTAATGTTTCGACCTCTTGCTGAAGGGCGACGAGTTGAATATTTCCATCATTTTGCATGAGAAAAGGTTTTTGTTGTTTATTTTATCACTGCGATCAATAGGTAAGGACTGCTTTTGCCGACAACACCTCCGATACGACTGTTCCGGCGGCAATTAGTTTTGACCCGGGGATCAGGTCGTCTGTATGGATATGTCGTTCCTTGATGCAGGGTGAACAGAGAAGAAGTTCACCTCCCATCTCTATAAATGTATCCATGAGTTGCTTCAGGGGCATTAACCCGGGTGCGTTCACATTTTCCGCAGCCCCCTTTTTTGCAAGCAGAACCGATGATGCCTGTAAGATGATCACTACTTTAACATCGGATGCCTGTGCTGCGGTGGCTACAACAAACGGCAATGTCGCCTTTTCCTGATTTTCGGGACCGGTGGTGCTGATAATTACAATTTTCTCTTCCATTTCAAATTTAATTAGTGATGGGTGGGACAAAATATTTTCATCGATTATTCCAAACCTTTTTTCAGGTCGTTGATAATGTCTTCAACATCTTCAATCCCGATGGCCAGGCGTATCAGATCATCCGTAATCCCTGCCTTCTGCTTGTCTTCGGCCGAGACTTTTGCGTGGGTCATGGAGGCAGGGTGCTGGATCAGGGTTTCAACTCCGCCAAGGGATACCGCAAGCAATGCCAATTCAACACGGTCAAGCATCTTCTTTGCAGCGCTGAACCCGCCTTTTAACCCAAAACTGATCATCGATCCATCACCCCGCATTTGTTTTTTTGCAACATCATACTGAGGGTGTGATGGGAGACCGGGGTATTTAATCCAGGCCACTTTCGGGTGCGATTCCAGGAAACGGGCTACCTCTAATGCGTTTTGCTGGGCTTTGTCAATTCGGATACCGAGGGTTTTCAACCCGCGCAAAACCATATAGGCCTGGTGGGGGTCCATGTTGCATCCCAACAGCACCATCATGTTCCGAAGCTTTTCGTAAACCGGTTTTTCTTTTGCTATGATAATCCCGGCAACAATGTCGGCATGACCATTGATAAATTTTGTCATCGAATGAAAAACAATATCTGCACCCAGATCCAAAGGGTTCTGCAGATAAGGGCTGCAGAAAGTATTATCAACCACGAGGAGCAACCCTTTTTCATGGGCTATATCTGCGCATGCTTTAAGGTCGGTGATGTCCATGGTTGGATTGGCCGGTGTTTCGATATATAAAATCCGGGTGTTCGGGCGTATGGCCTCCCTGATTTTAGAGGCATCTGTCGTATTGAGATAGGTCGATTGCAACCCAAACCGCGAAAACTGTTTTTCCATGATATTGCGTGCAGGCCCATAAATGGCATCGGTGCTGACAATATGGTCGCCCTGGCTCATCAGGGCCAGATAAATGGTGGTCGCCGCTGCCATTCCCGAGCTGACGGCAATCCCCCCATGTCCATTTTCAAGAATTGCTATCTGCCGTTCGAGTGCGTTGATTGTGGGGTTCCCGATACGGGTGTACATGTACCCATCACTCTCACCGGCAAAACACCGGGCCCCTTCATCGGAACTTGAGAACGAAAAAGTGGAAGTTTGGTAAATGGGTACCGTGGCGGATTTGAACTGATCGTCAATTTCGCCGGAATGGATGAGTTTTGTGTTAAAGCCAATGTCGCTGTGATTTTTCATCATTATTAAAATTTAAATAGTTTGCAGGCAGCAAAGATAATAACATTAGTGCATAAACAAATAAATCTATGTTTGTATATTTAAATTGGTTTTAACAGGTATTTAAAGCGTTTTATCTCCATTTTCGTACTTTTGGGCTCCCATCTCCGATGGCTGGAAACAACAAATGGATGTTATATGGAACGAACGGTAAAATTGAGCCCTGTCTGGATGAAAGCGGCGGTATTGGGTTCCATTTGGGCATCTTCAGAGATAATCCTGGGAAGTTTTTTACACAATCTGAGAATCCCATTCAGCAGCGTCATTCTCACCGGTATTGCTGTCATCCTTCTGGTTTCTGTTGGTTACCGTTGGAAAGATCAGGGTTTGATATGGAGGGCTGGTTTGATATGTGCCATTATGAAATCGGTTTCCCCAAGCGCCATCATTTTTGGTCCGATGGCCGCCATTGTTCTCGAATCGATGTTGATGGAATTGGCGGTTTTTATACTGGGTAGAAATGCATTCGGGTTTATCATTGCAGGGGCCCTGGCCATGTCATGGAACCTCTTTCAAAAGATTGCCATGATGTTGATCTATTATGGGTTCAATATGGTTACCCTGTACACCTCCCTGGTTGATTATGCCAGGCTTCAGTTTCATCTGCCATCACTGAATGCATGGGCGCCGGTTTTTACCCTTTGGTTTTTTTATCTTTTCGCCGGTGGGCTTTTTGCGGCTGCCGGAATTGTCCTCGGAAAAGCCTCTCAAAATCAAAACGGAACAATGATCGTGAATGAAAACGGCAAAGCTGTACCGGCAGCCGCAAAAAATGAATCATCCTTTTCACATTCCTTTTTATGGCTTGGATTCACCATTTCCGGACTGATTACCATTCTGTTCCTGCTAAATTATGCCTCCCCGGTCTGGTGGTTTAGCGCCGGGGTTTTCTTACTCTTTATTTGGCTATACAGGTACCATGGAATACTGCGTCCTCTGAAAAAAAGAGGTTTCTGGATCATGTTTGGGGCCATTACCATGCTTTCGAGCCTCGTTTTTGTTAAACTCCAGTCACCGCCACGTACCTTTTTGGATGGGATAATCATGGGTTTGGAAATGAATTTCCGTGCAGCCTTGATGATGGCAGGCTTCTCCATCATTGGAAAAGAGATGAGCAATCCGGTTATCAGGAATTTTTTCCTCCGGACATCGTTTCGCCAATTACCAATGGCACTGGAAGTTGCATTTGATACACTCCCTTTCGCAATCGCCAATTTACCACCCTTTTCTGAGATATGCAGAGAACCACGGAGAACCATGCAACATTATGGAGATCAGGCAGATATTTGGCTTCAAAAGGTTGGGGATACCATTCACGGCCCCCCCCGTTCCATGATTCTTACCGGTGAAATAGGATCGGGAAAAACGACCATGCTTAAGGCAGTGACTGAACGTCTGAAGCGTTCAGGTATCCCGGTTGGCGGCATACTTGCCCCTGCTATATTAGAAAAAGGCAATAAGACCGGCTACTTGGTCGTAAATGTTGCTACCATGGAATCCATGCGGCTTTCACAAATTGAACCCGATTTAACACGGGATCATACCGGTCGATATTATTTTTCAGGCGATGCCGTTTCATTTGGAAAAAATATCCTCCGGGCTGACAATGCCAGATCTTTTAAAGTGATTGTTATCGATGAAATCGGCCCCCTGGAACTCGAAGGAAAAGGATGGGCTGAAAGTCTCCGGGATTTATTGATGCATGAAAAATACACCCTCCTTCTGGTGGTCAGAAAAACACTGCTTCCCGGCGTTATCAAGGCCTGGGGGCTCGGCAATCCATTGATTGTCGATATTAACCGGACCTCTTTGGATGAAGCTTTTCAAGCGATTTCCGGATTCTTAAATATCCCAGGCTCAGAGCTGCTGTCAAAAGGGTAACAACCACAGTCCAAAGACTAAACCACTCTGGATTAAAAATCCAGAGGTTTGATGAAAAGGTAAAAAATG
>DYSO01000009.1 GCA_020718225.1 Draconibacterium orientale
ATCTATTTAAAGGCAACCTGCTCCCCTCAGTCACCCTGAATTATACCCGTGAATTTGGAAAAGCATTCTCCCTGATGGCAGGTTATACCATTGCAACCAACAGCTATACAAACTTCGGCCTTGGATTTGCAGTGAACGCCGGACCTGTACAGCTCTATCTGATGACCGACAACCTTTTGGGAGTTGTTCAGCTCACGAATACCCGGTACGCCAACACCCATTTCGGGATCAACCTGGTCTTTGGAAGAAGCAAGTGGTATAACAATAACAAACCGGAAGTAGTGCCCCCAGAAGAGACCCCGACAACCCTTTAACCCGTTTTTTCCGCCCTTAACCGTTTGTTTGCAGGCTGACCATTGGGTCGCTTTGTACCTTATTACCTTATTATTTGTATCTTTGCAAAAAAAATAGCAAGTGAACACTTTAATGGAATACAATACCACCCGTGAAATGATGTTTATCCCGGAATATGGCCGCAACATCCAGAGAATGATCCAGTATATCTGTACCATCGAAGATCGTGAAAAAAGGACCCTGGCGGCAAAATTCATTGTCAACATCATGGCCCAGATGCACCCTGGCGTTAAAGAATCAAGTGATTTTAAACATAAACTTTGGGACCACTTATTTATAATTTCTGATTTCAAACTAGACGTCGATGCCCCATATCCCCCTCCGCCACCCCTCTCCCTGAGTACAAAACCAGAACACCTTTCATATCATGATAAAGAAATTGAATTCAAACATTATGGGAAAAATATTGCTTTAATGATTGAAAAGGTATCACAATTAGAGGAGGGCGCTAAAAAAGATGCACTGATTACAGCCATTGCCAATCATATGAAAAAATCATACCTCAGCTGGAACCGTGAATCTGTTAATGATGAACTGATTGAGCAACACTTAAAAGTACTTTCAAAAGATGGATTAAAACTCCATCAGGATTTTCGTTTTGCACATACCAACGATATTCTTGCCCAGAACCAGAAAAGAAAACCATTCCGTCAGGGGCCTGAAAGAAATTTCAATAAACCTGGTTTTCCAAAACAGAACTTCAATAATCCCAGGGGAAGAAATAAACCTCAATGAGTTCTTTCGAGATCACCGGAGGAAAAAAATTATCGGGTGAAATAATCCCACAGGGAGCAAAAAATGAGGCGCTTCAGGTTATTTGCGCCTGTTTACTTACTTCAGAACAAGTTACCATTCATAATGTTCCCAACATCCGGGATGTTAATAAACTCATTGAACTTCTGCAATCACTCGGAGTTAAAATTACCAAAAATACTCCTTCTTCCTTTACTTTTCAGGCCATTGATATCCGATTCGACCATTTCCACTCAACGGAGTTTCGCAATTTGGCAGGGACCCTTCGTGGCTCCATCATGATCCTGGGCCCCCTTCTTGCCAGGTTTGGAAAAGGATTTGTTTTTAGTCCAGGCGGGGATAAAATCGGAAGACGAAGGCTGGACACCCATTTTACAGGACTCCAAAAACTTGGGGCAACCTTTAGTTATTCCCAGACAGATCAGATGTTCACCGTTGAAGCACCTGCTTTAAAGGGGGATTATATGCTGCTCGATGAGGCTTCGGTGACGGGTACTGCCAACATCATTATGGCCGCAGTTTTGGCTTCCGGGAAAACAACCATTTTCAATGCTGCCTGCGAACCTTATATCTCCCAGCTCTGTTCCATGTTGCAGAATATGGGCGCCGACATCCAGGGGATCGGATCGAATTTACTGACCATCCGGGGTGTTCGTTTTTTACAGGGTTGCAACCATACGCTCCTCTCAGATATGATCGAAGTGGGCAGTTTCATTGGACTGGCAGCCATGACACGTTCAGCAATCACCATTAAAAATGTTAATTACCCTCATCTTGGAGTAATTCCGGATGTCTTTCGTCGCCTTGGAATTCACATTGAGAAAAAAGACGATGATATTTTTATTCCATCCCATGACCATTATACGATCGAACCGTTTCTTGATGGCTCTATCATGACCATCGCTGATGCCCCCTGGCCTGGCTTTACACCGGACCTGATCAGTATTGTCCTGGTCGTTGCAACCCAGGCTAAAGGGAGTGTCCTGATACACCAAAAAATGTTTGAGAGCCGTCTCTTTTTTGTCGATAAACTCATCGATATGGGTGCAAAAATCATTCTTTGCGACCCGCATCGCGCTACGGTAATCGGACTTGATCATCAATACCCCCTTCGCGGAATCCGTATGTCCTCACCGGATATCCGTGCCGGCGTTGCTTTGTTGATAGCTGCCCTTTCTGCAGATGGCACCAGCATTATCGATAACATCGAACAAATCGACCGGGGCTATCAGGAAATCGACAACCGGCTGCATCAACTTGGGGCCGATATCATTCGTATTCCGGTCTGACAATTTGTCCTGGCATATCCCATGGCAAGTTTTTTGTTACCCTGGGGAAAACTTATTCTGAACACCCATTTACCTATGATCCGAAAACGAAAAATAGAAGAAACAGAAAATGTAAACGATTCTGAACAACCCACCGGGCCCAGCGATGACAGTCTGACCGGTGATACTTCCAAAAAATCAGAAAACACTGAAATTGACAAACCAGAAATAGATTTTAAATCGCAGATTGATGAATTAAACGACAAGTACCTGCGCCTCTATTCGGAATTTGACAACTATCGGAAAAGGACCATCAAGGAAAAAATTGAACTCAGTAAAACTGCTTCATCGGAAATTATTGAGAAATTGTTGCCTGTCCTGGATGATTTTGAACGGGCAATCAAAGCTTTTGATTCGGGCAATAAAGCCGGACAGGCGTTGAAAGATGGCGTCGTACTGATCTTCAGTAAATTTTTCTCCCTTCTTAATCAGCAGGGGTTGGAACCCATGCGTACCATTGGAGAATCTTTCGACACAGATTTTCATGAGGCTATCACCAATATTCCAGCCACGACCCCGGAGCAGAAAGGTAAAATCATGGATGAAGTTGAAAAGGGGTACCTGCTCAATGGAAAAGTAATCCGATATGCCAAAGTTGTTGTCGGAAACTAAAGATTAATGAAGGGAAAATGACCAAAAGAGACTATTACGAGATATTGGAAGTTGGCAAAGATGCGACTCCTGATGAATTGAAAAAAGCTTACCGAAAACAGGCCATCCGTTTTCATCCGGATAAAAACCCCGGAAATAAAGAAGCCGAAGAAAAGTTCAAGGAGGCGGCAGAGGCTTATGAAATACTTAGCGACTCTGGTAAACGACAGCGATACGACCAATATGGACACGCTGGAATGGGCAATGGAGGCGGATTTTCCGGTTTTGGAGGAGCGGGTATGTCCATGGAAGATATCTTTCAACATTTTGGGGATATTTTTGGCGGAGGCGGAGGCGACCCTTTCAGTTCCTTTTTTGGCGGAGGTGGCGGACGCAGAAGCCGGAGTGTGAACAGAGGCTCCAACCTGCGGGTTAAAGTTAAACTGACACTCGAAGAAATTGCCATCGGGGTCGAAAAAAAAATCAAAGTCAATAAATACATTCCCTGTTCTACCTGCAACGGGACCGGGGCAAAAGGAGGCAGCAGCTACTCAACTTGCAGTACATGTAAAGGTACAGGCCATGTAACAAGGGTCACTTCCACCTTCCTCGGCCAGATGCAATCCACTTCAACCTGTCCGAATTGCGGCGGCGAAGGAAAGGTAATAACGGATAAATGCCCGGATTGTGCAGGAAATGGGATCATTAAAGGAGAAGAGGTAATCACCATCCGGATTCCGGCTGGCGTTGCTGAAGGAATGCAGCTTTCCATGAGCAGTAAAGGCAATGCGGCTGCACGCGGGGGCATCCAGGGAGACCTTCTGATTCAGGTTGAAGAGATAAAACATGAATATTTTGAACGGGATGGCAACAACATCCTCTACCAACACTACATCACCTTTTCAGATGCAGCGCTCGGTTCAACCGCGGAAGTTCCCACCATCGGAAGTAAGGTAAAAATTAAAATTGAACCCGGTACCCAGAGCGGCAAAACCCTTCGGTTACGGGGAAAAGGATTACCTGGTGTAAATGGATACGAGGGCAGAGGAGACCTGCTGATAACAATCCAAATCTGGACACCGAAAACCCTGACAAAAGAAGAAAAAACCCTGCTTGAAAAACTTGGAAAATCAGAGAATTTCAAACCCGCTCCCGATGCACATGATAAAAGTTTCTTTGCACGGATGAAAGATTATTTTGAGTAAATTTATATTTCATGGATATCTTCACCGCCACCAATATCACCAAACAGTTCTCCAATCACAAAGCGCTGGACCATGTTAGTGTATCCGTCCCAGAGGGTTCAATCTTTGGATTGCTTGGCCCGAACGGAGCAGGAAAAACCACCCTCATCCGCATCATCAACCAGATTATCAACCCCGATGAGGGTGAGCTTCTTTTTTATGGAAAGAAGTTAAAACCCGATGATATTGCTTTTATTGGCTACCTCCCGGAAGAACGTGGCCTCTATAAAAAGATGACCGTGGGCGAGCAGGCCATGTACCTGGCCCAACTCAAAGGGCTCAGCCACCACGAATCTTTAAAACGGCTGAATTTCTGGTTCGAAAAATTTGAAATTAAATCATGGTGGAACAGAAAAGTGGAAGAGCTTTCCAAAGGCATGCAACAAAAAATCCAATTCCTGGTTACCATCATCCACGAACCAAAATTGTTGATCTTTGATGAACCTTTCAGTGGATTTGACCCCATCAATGCAAACCTGCTGAAAGATGAAATCCTCACACAAAAAGAAAAAGGGGCAACCATCATCTTTTCGACACACAACATGGCATCCGTTGAAGAGTTGTGCGACCATATCGCCCTCATCAACCATTCAAAAGTTGTGTTGAGCGGTTTGGTCAGGGAAATCAAAAAAACTTACAAAACCAATACCTTTACCATCAGCTATCAGGGAATCGATGAAAATTTACAAACCTTCCTTCCCGCATCATTTCAGGTTCTCGAAGAGCGGGTTGACCCTGACCTCCGTCATGCCATCATCAAACTGCCCGATACAGCAAGCCCGAACGATCTGCTCCAGCCACTCCTTCCCAGGGTCACCATCCACGCCCTTCAGGAACTTATTCCCGGTATGAATGATATTTTCATCCAGGCTGTAACACAACAACCTTCCTCAACTCCAACCCTGAATTGATATGAGAAAGATTTTTCTGATTATCCATCGTGAATATATAACCCGGGTTAAAAAACGGTCATTTATTATAATGACCATCCTGGGACCATTGCTGATGGCTGCCACCATCATTATTCCCATATACCTTGCAACACAGAACAACGAAATAAAAAACGTGGCAATCCTGGATGAAACAGGTATTTTTATCGAAAAGTTTAAGGATTCCGATAACCTGAAATTCCATTACCTGACCAGTGATATTGATTCAGCTAAGAATACTTTTCATTCAAGTGGAGATTACGCATTGGTGTATATCCCCAAAACAGAAGTGACACTGCCAACCAACGCCATTATCTATGCAGAAAACACAGTCAACATCAACTTACAATCCTATGTAAAAAATGTAATGGGCCGCCACATTGAATCACTGAAACTTCAGGCCAGACTTCATGAATTACAAACAGATAAGAAAGAACCCGTACCGGTTGACGACATCCTGCGTTCCATAAAAACATCCATCGATATCAATACCTTAAAAATAGGTGAAGATGGCCAGGAATCGAAAAGTTATACTGAAATAAATATGGCGCTGGGGATGTTCTCCGGTATCCTGATCTATTTTTTTATTTTTATGTTTGGCGCCCAGGTTATGCGTGGCGTCATTGAAGAAAAAACAAGCCGTATCGTAGAAGTTATCATCTCATCGGTAAAACCCTTTCAACTGATGATGGGCAAAATCATAGGGGTTGGCATGGTTGGGCTGACACAGTTTTTATTATGGGTAGTCCTCACATTTGGGATTGTCACCATCGTGATTTCAACAATTTCCCCTAAGGATATCAATAAAACAGCGACGGAACAAATGTTAAAACGCAATGAAGCCATCAGCCCGGTTGCTGCCGATGCGCTCCTTGCTCAGGAAAGTAAACCACAGGAAGGGGCCAACAAGGTTATTGAAGCCATTCAATCCGTTGATTTTCCGGTTATGATCGGTTCTTTTCTCTTCTTCTTTTTGGTGGGATACCTGATGTACGCAGCCCTATTCGCAGCCATCGGCGGGGCCGTTGACAGTGAATCGGATACCCAGCAGTTTATGCTTCCCATTACCATTCCGCTGATCCTTTCCATTATCATGGCCCAGGTAATTATCCAGGACCCGGATGGCGCAGTCGCCTTCTGGTTCTCAATCATACCGCTCACTTCTCCGGTTGTCATGATGATACGGATTCCTTTTGGCGTACCCTATTTCCAGGTGATATTGTCAATGGTATTGCTTCTCCTGGGATTTCTTGGCGCCACCTGGCTTGCTGCAAAAATTTACCGTACCGGAATACTCATGTACGGAAAAAAGGTGAGCTATAAGGAATTATGGAAGTGGATAAGGCTCCGGGAACGATAAAGAATTAAGGAAATTGGATGATTGTAAATCTCTTTACTTTGCATCCAGCATTTTAGTCCATTCGTATTTCTCGCGTTTCTCCCATTCTTTTTTATGATAAACATAGCTGACAATCAGGGGTAAAACGCTGGTCGCTTCAGCATAAACCATCTTTTCATAAGCAGTTTCGACTTTCCCCCAGGAAGATGCTTCCTTTAAGGTAGAACTGGAACAAGCCCCATCACGGGGATCCGCAACGGTAATCTGGATGGCATATTTATGCATGGGGACCTCTTTACCAAGGACTTCGGCACAGATGACGGTATCCTGGACAAAGTTTTTAGGGACACCACCGCCAATCATGAACAATCCCGATGCCTGAGCCGCCATTTTAATTTTAGTCAATTCCAGAAAATCTTTAACCGAATCGATAGAAACATGTTTTTCGGGGTTGTCCCACTGGTGCCTTACCAATCCAAAACCTGCACTGCTATCGCTGAAAGCGGGACAAAAAATGGGAACATTATGTTCATAACATACCTGTACCAGTGAATCCTTTTTTTTGGAATTTGTCACCAGCCATTTCCCCATTTCACGGATAAATTCACGTGAAGAATAGGGTCTCGGATCCAAAGAAGCAGCAATTTTATGGATGGCCATATCGCAAACCTGGAGCTCTTCTTCATCGATATAGGTGTCATAAATCCGGTCGATATAATTATTTCTTAACTCCCGGTCATCGGCATTATAAGACCCTTTGTAATGTTTAAAGCCAAGCGCTTCGAAAAAATCCATATCCACAATAGAGGCCCCGGTTGCAACGATGGCATCCACCATATTGCTTTTTACCATATCCACATAAACCTGCATACATCCTGCGGCGGATGTACTACCGGCAAGGGTCAAAAAAACAGTACATCCCTGATCAGCGATCATTTTATTGAGGATATCGGCTGCATCGGCAGTATCGCGTGAAGTAAACGACATCCGTTTCATTGCCTCGATGATGGAAGTAGAATCAATAGACTTAATATCGATATGGTGGATGACTTCCTTTAATATTTCATTTTTATTCATGGCATTTGATTTAAAGAGATAATACTGCAAAAATATAAATTAATATCCCAGGATTTTTAACATGGATTTGAAACTTTGTTCTTTTGAAAACAGTTTGGTCGTGATTTCCTCTGTTTCGTCATCAATATCAATCAAAACATGTTTGGGGGCCGGTATCAGGCAATGCTGAATGCCACCATACCCACCGATGGCTTCCTGGTATGCCCCGGTGTGAAACATCCCAATGTACTGGGTATCTGTCAAACTGAATTTTGGAAGAAAAACCGCATTGCTGTGCTCTTCCGCATTATAATAATCTTCGCTGTCGCAAGTAAGGCCTCCCAGAAAAATGCGTTCATATTCCACGTCCCAGTTATTGATTGCCAGCAAGATAAACTTCTGGTTAATGGCCCAGGTATCGGGTAAGGTATTCATAAATGAACTATCGATCATATTCCAGACCTCCCGATCATTTTGCCGCTTCTGGTCAATGATAGAAAAAAGGATTGCCCCGCTTTCTCCAACAGTAAACGATCCGAACTCAGTAAATATATCGGGATCAGGGACATCATTCCGCTCACATATACTTTTTATCTGAGCTATTATTTCTTCTACCATGTATTCATAATCATAAACAAAGTCAAGGGAATTCTTAATCGGAAGACCTCCTCCGATGTTCAAAGCAGTTAATTCGGGACATGTTTTTTTTAATTCACAATACACGTTAACACTTTTGGTTAATTCATTCCAGTAGTATGCCTTATCCTTTATTCCGGTGTTGATAAAGAAGTGAAGCATTTTCAATTCAAAGTTCGGGTTATTCATGATTTTTTCCTGGTAATAGGGAATGATATCATTGTATCTTACCCCCAACCGGGATGTATAAAAATCAAATTTCGGCTCCTCTTCCGATGCGATACGAATACCGATTTTCACCTTACTTTGAACATTCGGTTCATATTTTTCAAGCTCAAAAAGGTTATCAAGGACCGGGATTACATTGGTAAACCCTTTATTTATAAGCGTTACAATATTCTCAATATACTGTGGCCGTTTGAACCCGTTGCAGATAATATACCGGTCCTTGGGAAACAATCCCCGTTCGGTTAGATCTTCAATGATAGAAATATCAAAAGCTGAGGAGGTCTCCAGGTGAACCTCATTTTTCAGTACCTCTTCCAGGACAAAGCTGAAATGTGAACTTTTGGTACAGTAACAATAGTGATAATCACCCTGGTAATCGACCTTGGCCATGGCCACATTGAATAATCTTTTCGCTCTTTGGATCTGCGAACTGATCTTAGGCAAATAACTTATTTTTAATGGAGTACCATACTGTTTGATGATATCCATCAAAGAAACTTTATTAAAATAAAGTTCATTATCAATAACCTCAAACTCTTCCTGGGGAAAATCAAAAGTTTGTTCAATAAGATCAATATATTTGTTCTTCATCTTAAAATTAGGTATTAGTAAGTCACCCGGATTGTAAATTTATTCATAATGTAACCCACCTGGATTATAAAAAAAAAGCAAATTTAAGTTAAACATTATAATAACTGATAATCGAAATAAAAAAAATATTCAGAATTCTGTTATTAATTTTGAAGGCTGATAAAATGTCAATTGCGATGCTGGAAGATCTTTTATTGGCAGAAATGTCGCGCCGCAACACCGACCTGGTAGCAGGCGTGATCGAGCAGAAACCGGCGTTATTGGATGACCTTTTCCGGATTTACTTGCGGAATGAAGAACCGGTTAGCCGGCGTGCTGCATGGGTAATCGATACCGTTACCGAAAAATTCCCGATGCTTCTTGAAGGCTGGATTGATCCCATGTTGGAAGCGTTGCCATCGTTCTCCCACAACGGACTAAAAAGGCACACGCTGCGGATGCTTGCAAGATCACCGCTCCCCGAAAAAAATCAAATTGGGCCCCTTATCCATCTTTGTTTCCAATGGCTCCTCTCCCCCATGGAAGCAGTAGCGGTAAAAGTACATTGCATGGATCTGCTCTATCGCATTTCACAAATAGAGCCTGAAATTAAACCGGAACTGGCCGATTCCATTGAATGGAGGCTGAACGAAGAACCCCCCGGATTCAGGAGCCATGGGAAAAAAATGCTGAAAAAACTCTATTCGGAAATCAATTTCCAAACATGAATTGCGTTTTCATAGAAGGATTAACAATTCTATTGGATATTTCAGAGTAATTTTCTAATTTTGCACCCTCAAAAATACAAGGTATCAATAATACTTCCATTTAAATTTAAAAACTCATGCAGAACAAAGGCGTTATTAAATTTTTCGCAATCACGTTCATTTTGGTTTGTTTGTTCCAGTTATCGTTTACATTTATCAGTTATCGATACTCCGGTAAAGCCGACAAATATGCGAATTCCCCACAGGTAAAAGCCTTATCCCAACAAATGGCCCATGGTAATCCCCTGAAAGCGGAATATTTTTATGACTCGATTTCGAAATCACGCCTCGAATATTTCAATGATTCGATGGCCAGTATTGATGTATTTAACATCCTGATAAAAAAATATACGCTGAAAGATGTAAAAGAACGGGAAATCAACCTGGGACTTGACCTGAAGGGCGGTATGAATGTCACAATGGCGGTTTCGGTACCCGATGTTATCAGGGCCCTGTCAGGCAATAACCAAGACCCTGTGTTTACCAAAGCCCTTCAAAAAGCCATTGAAAAAGAAAAAACCAGTACCCGTAATTTTGTTGACCTGTTCGCTGAGTCGTTTAAAGAAACCGATCCCAACGCAAAACTGGCCTCCATCTTTAATACTGTTGAGCTTAAAGATAAAATCAATTATAACTCAACCAACGAAGATGTTATCAAAGTTATCCAGGAAGAAAGCAATGCAGCCATTGACCGCACCTATAAAATTCTTACCACCAGAATCGACCGTTTCGGGGTTGTTCAACCAAACATTCAGAAATTACAGACAGCCGGCCGGATCCTGATTGAACTACCCGGTATCAAAGACCCCGATCGGGTCCGTAAACTTTTACAGGGAACAGCCCAGCTTGAATTTTGGGAAACATACCAATTCCCAGATCTTCAGCCATTTTTTGGCGAAGCCAACAAAAAACTGGTTTCCATCCTTTCAGCAACAACCGATAGTATTCGAACCGACAGCACTCTGAAATCAGATACTGCAGCCACTGCCAAAGCCATCTCTTCCAAACAGACCTTAGCAGAAAAGAAAGAGATTTCCGATAAAGAGAAATCGAAGGTTACAGCCGATAAATCCACAGTTAAAAAAGATTCTGCCCTGAACGATACTTCCAAAGGGAATGCCTTATTGAAACAACTTGGTAAAGATACCTCACAAACCTCGGCCGCTGCCAAACAACAAGAATCATTTGAGGAATATGCCAAACAGAACCCCTTATTCGCCTATCTGAACCCGGCCATCTACCAGGATAAAAACGGACAATACGTTGCCGGGCAAACTGCCATGGTTGGCCGTTCATTTATTAAAGATACCGCCAGGGTCAACCAGATGCTCCGGTTGACAAAAAACCTCTTTCCCAGGGATATGAAACTGGCCTGGACTGTTAAACCTCGTACCGGATCCAACGATATCCTGGAACTTGTTGCGTTGAAAGTCACCTCCCGCGATGGTTCGCCTGCCCTTGGCGGCGATGTGATTACGAACGCACGTCAGGACTATGACCAAAACGGACGCGTTGAAGTATCCATGTCGATGAATTCTGAAGGGGCCCGCATCTGGAAGCGTCTTACCGGCGATAACATCGGTAAACAAATCGCCATCTTACTCGATGGTTATGTTTACAGTTATCCCAACGTCAATAGCGAGATTCCAAACGGTATGTCATCCATCACCGGTGGCAATATGACTGTTGAAGAGGCGCTCGACTTAGCCAATATTCTTAAAGCCGGGAAACTTCCGGCGCCTGCCCGAATCGTGGCAGAAGAAATTGTTGGGCCCTCCCTCGGTACCGAATCAATCAACGCAGGGTTGCTCTCGTTTATCATCGCTTTCATCGGTGTATTGCTCTATATGTCGTTGTATTACGGCCGTGCCGGTCATGTTGCCGACATTGCACTGTTTGCCAATGTCTTTTTCCTGTTTGGCGTTATGGCCTCTATCGGCGCTGTATTAACCCTTCCCGGTATTGCCGGTATTGTGCTGACCCTTGCCATGGCAGTCGACTCGAACGTTATCATCTATGAGCGAATGCGGGAAGAAATGCGTGCAGGAAAAGGGATGCGGCTTGTTGTCAAAGACGGGTTCCACCATGCATTGTCAGCCATCATCGACGGCCACGTCACAACCATTCTTACCGGTATTGTTCTATATATTTTCGGGTCGGGGCCGGTCCAGGGTTTTGCCACAACCCTTGTTATTGGTTTGCTACTCTCCCTGTTCTCATCAATCTTTATTGCACGTCTGGTTTTCGAATGGATGCTCGATCATAATATCCCGATCACCACAGGGAATAAATATACCATGAACCTTTTCCAGCACATCAACATCAATTTTATCGGACTGCGGAAAAAGATGTATATTCTCTCCCTTGTGGTTATTTTTCCCGGTATCATCAGCATTTTTGTACGGGGCCTTGACCCGGGGCTCGATTTTACCGGTGGACGCAGCTATATTGTCCGTTTCGACCAAAACGTTTCTACTACCGATGTCAGGGAATCGTTGCGTAAAGTCTTTGGGGAATCCCCGGAAGTAAAAACTTTCGGCCCTAAAAACCAGGTCAAAATCACTACAAAATTTATGATTTCCGAAAAGGATGGAACATCAGATTCCATTGTCGATACAAAAATGTTTGAAGGGGTAAAATCATTTTACAACAAACCCATTACCTATGCAGAATTTAAATCAAATGACCAGGATAAAATTATCGGCGAGCTAAGTTCGCAACGGGTCGATCCAACCATCAGCTATGCTTTGATCTGGAAAGCATTTATGGCCGTGATTTTCTCTCTGATTATCATTTTCGTTTATATAGCGATCCGTTTTAAAAACTGGCAATTCGGGATCGGAGGCGTCATCGCACTTGCCCACGACTCATTGATCATTCTTACCATGTTTACCTTGCTTCACGGAATCCTTCCGTTTGGAATGGAGATTGACCAGCATTTTATTGCAGCCTTATTGACAATCATCGGATATTCCATCATGGACACCGTTATCATCTTCGACAGGATCCGTGAATACCGGGCGCTCTATCCTAAACGCGATCTTGCGAATAACATCAATGCGGCCATCAACAGCACCCTGGGCAGAACCATCAACACCTCCGGTGTGACCCTTGTTGTATTGCTGACGATTTTTATCTTCGGTGGTGAAGTTCTTCGCGGGTTTACTTTTGCACTTATCATCGGAGTAATTTCCGGTACCTACTCTTCGGTATTCAATGCTACTCCTATCGCATATGATATTTTAATGTGGCAAAAACATCGGAAAGATAAAAAAGAACTGGCCTTAAAAGGAAAGAACAAATAAGGGAGATACAACTTTTATCCCTCTATTTACGTTAATTCAGCAATCAAATTGCATTGTCATGCGATACTTCGTTCTATTCCTGTTTATCATCACGATATTCGCCCCTGTCGCTGTTTTCTCCCAGAATAAATATTCAAGGGCAGCAGATGAAGCATATGCCGACCAAATGTTCCTTCTGGCTTTACAGAAATATCAGAAAGCATATTCAAAAGTCAAAAACAACAAGGCTGAGCGGGAGAGGATATCGTTCCGGATGGCAGAGTGTTACCGGATGATGAACAACACGAAAAAAGCAGAGGCTGCGTATAAACGGCTGGTCAACAATGCCAGGTATGTGAAGAACGATCCGAAAGTGTTGCTTCTGTATGCCGATATGCTAAAAATCAACGGGAACTATGAGGAAGCCATCAGGCAATATGAAGCATATAAAGAAAAGGCGCCCAACGATATAAAAGCCGATATCGGGATCGAGACCTCTACCCTGGCTAAAGATTGGATTGCAAACCCATCCAAATATGATGTTAAATGGGAGAAGGCCCTGAATTCCAAGGAAGATGATTTTGCCCCCGCATATGCCGACAGGAAACTCAAATCCATTGTCTTCACATCCGATCGCAGCGGTGCAAAAGGAAAAGAGATCGATAACTGGACAGGATTGGGTTTCTCCGATTTTTTCTTTTCCCGCATCGACCAAAAAGGGGAATGGAGCAAACCGGTACTTGCCGATGCGGAAGGAATGATCAATTCAAAAGCCAATGATGGCGCCGGGCAATTCAATCCAAAATTTTCTTCGTTTTATTTTACCCGTTGCTGGAATGACCCCAAACGGAAAAATGGTTGCGCTATATTCAAATCAAGCCGAACCGGGAATACGGCCTGGTCAGAACCTGAAATGATCGACCTGGGAAGTGATTCGTCAACGGTTATGGGCCACCCAAGCGTAAGTTCCAATGAATCTATTTACTTTTCTGCCGATCTTCCCGGGGGGTTCGGGGGAAAAGATATCTGGATGGCCAAAAAAGATAAAAAAGGGGGAAAGTACCTTAAACAAAACCTTGGTCCTGAGATTAATACAGCCGGCGATGAACTTTTTCCCTTTATCCGTAACGACAGCATCCTCTATTTTGCCTCAAACGGCCTGCCCGGCATGGGTGGCCTGGATATTTTTCAAACCACCAATTCCAACGGACAATGGAGCCGGCCTGAAAACATGAAATATCCCATCAATACGGCAGCAGACGATTTTGCAATGGTATTTAACCCGGAAGAGCCGGAACAGGGTTTGATGACCTCAAACAGACCTGGCGGAAAAGGCCGCGATGACCTCTATTCATTTGTTATCCCACCCGTCTATTTTACCCTCGAAGGAAACATTACCGACGACCGCACCTTACAGCCTGTTGCCGGGGCGAACGTTCAAATTGTCGGTACCAATGGAAAATCCATCGAAGATAACACCGACGAAAAAGGTCATTATAGCTTTAATAAAATGCAAATCGCTGCCAATACAACCTATGATATTTTTGTTTCAAAAAAGGATTATTTTAATGAAAAAGGGAAGGAAACAACCGTAGGACTTGAAAAAAGCAAAGACCTGATCCGGAATTTTGTTCTCCGTCCAATCCCCAAAAAACCGGTTGTGCTTCCCGATATTCTTTACGACCTCGCAAAATGGGACCTGAAACCCCAATACCGTGACTCCTTACAGGGACTGATTGAGACGCTGGATGCCAATGAAACCATTGTCATTGAACTTGCCTCTCATACCGATACCCGCGATTCTGATGAAAGAAATGATATCCTTTCGCAAAAACGCGCTCAAAGTGTTGTTGATTATTTAATATCCAGAGGTATTGACCCCGATCGTCTGGTCGCAAAAGGTTATGGTGAAAGAGTCCCGCTTGCACTTACAAAAGATATTACAAGAGAAGGATATACCTTTGTTTCAGGAACAATCATTACAGATTCAATGATCAACCTGCTACCCAACCAAGCTGTTAAAGAAGCGGCCCATCAATTGAACCGCCGGACCGAATTCAGCATCCTGAGAAATGATTTTATCCCAAAAACCACAATAAGTAAAACCATCCCCGCTACCAAAATAGAAGTTGTTGTCAATCCGGAAGAAAATACCATTGCCGTTGTCAAAACCAAAGAGGGATATCTCCAGGGAACTGCTTTTATTCAGGGAATTACAACTGATTTCACTTACAACCCCAAAGAGAAAGAGGCATTTATTTCACCGGAAGTGACTTTAAAATTGTTGAAAGAAGGGGTCATTGACAAATCCAGTTTTGAAGGCGATCCATCAAAAATCATCGGGGAAGGTGAAATTGCAGACAAAGCGGTACTTACCATTCCTGAGGTCCGGGTTGGAAAAAACACCATCAAAGATCTTAAAGTCACTGTAAACAGGAAAATCCCATCATTTCACTTCGGTGAAAATACACTGAAGAGGTTCGGCTCCTATAATATCGATACCAACAGTGGACTGATTATTTTTGAATAGGTAGCCATGAACGGTTCCTCCCGATATGAACAACGCGGTGTTTCTGCTTCAAAGGAAGAGGTGCATGCTGCCATTCGCAACCTCGGCGGAGGCCTCTATCCAAAAGCTTTTTGCAAAATAATTCCCGACATCCTGAGTGGTGACCCATTGTGGTGTAACATCATGCATGCCGATGGTGCAGGCACCAAATCGGCGCTCGCTTACCTTTACTGGAAAGAGACGGGCGACCTTTCTGTCTGGCGTGGTATCGCCCGGGATGCTATTGTCATGAACTTAGATGACCTTCTTTGTATCGGTGCCACCAACAATATCCTCCTTTCGTCCACCATCGGGCGGAATAAAACCTTAATCCCGGGTACCATCATCTCTGAAATTATTCAAGGTACGGAAGCATTTCTGGAAGAGATGAGACAACACGGTATCGGGATATGGTCAACAGGCGGTGAAACTGCCGATGTTGGCGATCTGGTCAGAACCATTATCGTCGATTCAACCGTTACCTGCCGGATGCAACGCAACGATGTGATAAACAATGCAAACATCCGGGCAGGGGACGTCGTTGTGGGGTTGTCTTCATTCGGTCAGGCAAGCTATGAAAACGAGTATAACGGAGGGATGGGCAGTAACGGGCTGACCTCTGCCCGACATGACGTTTTCAATAGCAAATATGCCCGGCTTTTTCCTGAAACCTTTGACGGGAATATACCTCACGGACTAATCTATTCCGGCACACGGAGCCTTACCGATCCTTCTGATATTCCCGCGATGACCCTTGGGAAACTAATCCTCTCCCCTACCCGGACCTATGCGCCGGTTGCGCTCAAAATGTTTGACTGTTGCCGTGCCGAAATCCACGGTATGGTTCATTGCACCGGCGGCGGGCAAACAAAAATAACCCATTTCATCGACCGCCTCCATGTTATAAAAGACAATCTTTTTCCAGTACCCCCCTTGTTCAGGTTAATCCAGGGTGAATCCGGCACCCCGTGGCAAGAGATGTACAAAGTGTTTAACATGGGCCACAGGATGGAACTTTATGTCCCTGAAAAAATTGCCCCAACCCTGATTGACATTTCAGGGGAATTCAACATCGAGGCGCGGATTATTGGTCGCTGTGAGGCATACCACAAGCCAAAACTTACCATTCAGTCGACCTTCGGAACATTCCAATACTGAAAGGAGACAGGATTTACGATTTACGATTTACAATTTCTTATTTTTGTTCTTTCATTGACCGAACCCTATGTTAGATAAACTCGAAGCTATAAAACTCAAGTACGAGGACCTTCAGGTCCAGATGAACGACCCGTCGGTAATGACTGATATGAAGCGTTACATCAGGCTTAATAAAGATTATAAAGAGCTGCTGCCCATCATGGAAGCGTTTGAAATTTACAAGCACATCCTGGCAAATATTGACAATGCAAAGGAGATCATCCACAATGAAAAGGATGAGGAATTCCGTAATATGGCAAAGGAAGAGTTGAATGGCTTTATAACTGAAAAAGAGAGGATTGAAGAGGAAATCCGGATGATGCTGATCCCCGCTGATCCGGAAGATGAAAAAAATGCAGTGGTCGAAATCCGTGCAGGGACCGGTGGCGATGAAGCCAGTATATTTGCCGGGGACCTCTTCCGGATGTACAGTAAATTTTGTGAAACAAAACGGTGGAAGATCGACCTTGTTGATTTCACAGAAGGGACGATGGGCGGTTTCAAGGAAATTATTTTCAATGTTACCGGGGATCATGTTTATGGCTTATTAAAATATGAATCGGGTGTTCACCGCGTACAACGTGTACCTCAAACCGAAACCCAGGGACGGGTGCATACTTCAGCCGCCACCGTTGCCATTTTACCGGAAGCCGATGAATTCGATGTAGAGATTAAACCGGCAGATGTGCGTAAGGATACTTTTTGTTCTTCCGGACCGGGCGGCCAATCTGTCAATACTACCTATTCCGCCATACGTCTGACGCATATCCCTTCTGGCATTGTTGTCTCCTGTCAGGATGAAAAATCACAGATCAAAAATTTTGACAAAGCAATGAAGGTTTTGCGCACACGATTATATGAACTGGAACATCAGAAATATCTGGATGAAATCTCGAAAAAACGCAAGACCATGGTTTCAACAGGGGATCGTTCCGCGAAAATCCGTACTTACAATTACCCGCAGAGCAGGGTGACCGATCATCGAATCAATATGACGCTTTATAATTTACCGGTAGTTTTGGATGGCGAAGTACAACCCCTGATTGAGGCCCTGCAGTTAGCTGAAAATGCAGAACGGTTGAAAGAGATGGGGAATAATTGATTTACGATTTACGATTTACGATTTACGATTTACCCATGACCAATGATTAAATCCTGATACTTATTATTTTTTCTATGAACCGTTCGGCGCTGATCCGTCTTATTTTTGAAAAAAAGTCCTTTTTATGTATTGGTTTGGATCCCGATTTATCAAAAATACCCGAGCACCTGCTCCAGGAGGAGGATCCCATATTTAGCTTTAATAAGCAAATTATTGATTCAACCCATGATCTGGCAATTGCTTACAAACCCAATTTTGCATTTTACGAAAGTGAAGGTGTCCGGGGTTGGAATAGTCTGGCCAAAACCATTCAGTATATTAACAGGAGTTATTCCGGAACGGTATTTTCAATTGCCGATGCAAAGCGTGGAGATATCGGAAATACATCCGGGCAATATGCCAGGGCTGTGTTTGATCCGGAATCGTCGGGGATGAATTTTGATGCGGTAACCGTTGCGCCTTACATGGGAGAAGATTCCGTTAATCCCTTCCTTTCCTATCCTGAGAAGTGGATCATCGTTCTGGCGCTGACATCAAACAAAGGAGCCGCTGATTTTCAGTTTTTCGGTGATGGTTCGCACCGGCTTTTCGAACAGGTCCTTATGAAGTCGAAGGGATGGGGAAGCAATGAAAACATGATGTACGTGGTAGGCGCCACAAAGGCTGAGATGCTTGCTGATGTCCGCAAAATAGTGCCCGGTCATTTCCTGCTTGTTCCCGGTGTTGGGGCCCAGGGCGGAAGCCTACGGGAAGTGGCTAAATATGGATTAACCAAAGAGTGCGGGCTAATCGTCAATTCCTCCAGAAACATCATTTATGCTTCGCCGGGAGTTGATTTCGCTGATAAAGCAAGGGAGGAGGCTGGGAAAATTCAACAAGAGATGCAATTGATTCTTGAAAACAGAGGTTTTAATCCACAATAGTAATCCACCCATGCGTATCGGGTTCAAGACCTTCCTGTATCCCTTTTAGTTTAAGGTATAATTTTGTTGAAACCGGTCCCGCCTTTCCATCTTTGCAGTAATTATAAACTTTACCGGTATCCCGGTCATGAATCTGGCAGATGGGTGAAATCACAGCAGCAGTCCCACAAGCGCCAACTTCTTCAAAATCCGACAATTCTTCAACAGGAACATGGCGCCGTTCTACCTTCATCCCCATCTCTTCGGCTAAAACACGCAATGACATATTGGTGATGGATGGCAGGATTGAACTGGAATCGGGTGTTACGTAAGTATTTCCTTTAATTCCAAAAAAATTGGCAGGGCCCGCTTCGTCGATGTATTTTTTTTCACGGGCATCAAGGAAAATACAAGAGGCATAACCATCCTGATGGGCCCGTTCCCCTGCCTTTAAGCTTGCAGCATAATTACCGCCGACCTTGATATGACCTGTGCCAAGCGGCGCTGCCCGGTCATAATCGCGTACGATCTGCATCTTCACCGGGCTGAAACCCTCTTTAAAATATGGTCCAACCGGCCCGACAAATACCATGAACATATACTCCTTTGCCGCCTTTACCCCCACCTGGGCGCCGGTTCCGATCAGTAATGGCCGGATGTATAGAGAAGCGCCCTCGCCATAGGGCGGCACATACTTCAAATTCAGCTTCACCGTCTTCAGAACAATTTCACAAAACAAATCAACCGGCACTTCGGCCATCATGACGCCTTGTGCCGAACGGATCATCCGCTTTGCATTTTCTTCCATCCGGAATATCCTAATCTTTCCATCTGCCCCGGTAAATGCCTTCATCCCCTCAAAAGCTTCCTGTCCATAATGCAAGCATGTAGCAGCCATGTGCATGGTGATCGTTTCGGAATCTGAAATCTCTAACGCTCCCCATTTTCCATCCTTGAAATAACAGCGGACGTTGTAATCGGTTTTAAAGTAACCGAAAGGGAGATTTTTCCATTCTATTGGGTTCATATAGCAAAATTTTAGTTTATATTCCTGACGAAAATACCTTGTAAAATTAGAAAATTTCTTTCATGCATGCGGAAAAGAAAAAAAAAAACACAATACTTGTCATTTTGGCAGATACCTGTTGTTGGCACCTGTTTTGATAACCAAAAGCGACAAAAAAATAAAACCCATCAACTATGCAAAAAGGTACAATTAACGTTCAGACCGAGAATATTTTTCCGATCATAAAGAAATTTCTTTATTCTGAACATGAAATCTTCCTCCGTGAGTTAATTTCAAATGCTGTGGATGCAACGCAAAAACTGAAAACGCTTGCTGCCCTTGGTAAGTATAATGGCGATATGAGCGACCTGACCATAGAGGTGACCCTCAATGCCAAGAAAAAAACAATCTCAGTCAAAGACAAAGGAATTGGTATGACTGCGGCAGAAGTGGATAAGTACATCAACCAGATTGCCTTTTCCAGCGCTGAAGAATTTATCAAAAAATTTAAAACGAAGACCGAATCGGAAATGAATGCCATTATTGGCCATTTCGGGCTGGGATTTTATTCCAGTTTTATGGTCTCCAAAAAAGTGGAAATACTGACCAAAACGTATCAGACCAGAGGCGAAAACAAGGGTGTGCGGTGGGAGTGCGACGGAAGCCCTGATTATTCCATGGATGAATCCGATAAAACCGACCGGGGTACTGAGGTCATTCTTCACATCGCCGACGATTCAAAAGAGTACCTCGAAGAACACAGACTACTGGAAATCCTCAAAAAGTATTGCAAATTCCTCCCTGTGCCCATCCGCTTCGGGAACGAAAAAGTCTGGGAAAAAGTGGAAGGGGAAAAAGACAAAGATGGAAATGACAAGGAGGTTGAAATTGAAAAACCAAGGATTATCAACAACACAGATCCGCTCTGGAAGAAAAAACCCGTGGACCTTAAAGATGAGGATTATAAAAAGTTTTATCACGAACTTTACCCATTTACCTTTGAGGAACCCCTGTTTTGGATCCACCTGAATGTGGACTACCCTTTCAATCTGACCGGGATCCTCTATTTCCCGAAAGTTAAAAGAAACCTTGAAGTTCAAAAAGATAAAATCCAACTTTACTGCAACCAGGTGTTTGTCACCGACTCCGTTGAGGGGATTGTTCCCGATTTTCTGACCCTCTTACACGGTGTTCTCGATTCGCCCGACATCCCGCTGAATGTTTCGAGGAGTTATTTACAAAGTGACCCGAATGTCAAAAAAATCTCCAACCACATTACAAAAAAAGTTGCCGATAAGTTAGAAACCCTCTTCAAAGATACACGCCCCGATTTTGAGTCAAAATGGGACGACATTAAAGTATTTATTGAATATGGCATCATATCCCAACCTGATTTTTATGACCGGGCAAAAAAATTCTGCCTGTTAAAAAATGTCGATAAAAAATATTTCACCTTCGAAGAGTATGAAAACCTGGTCAAGCCTGCTCAAAAAGATAAGGATGGGCAATTGATCTATTTATATGCTACCAATGAACAGGAACAATACGGTTTTATACAATCGGTAAAAGAACGGGGATATGACGTCCTGCTGATGGATGGAATTCTGGAATCCCATTTCATCAACACCCTCGAACAGAAATTAGAGAAGACCCGTTTTACGCGTGTTGATTCCGATACCATTGAAAAACTCATCAAAAAGGAGGAGGTTTTACCTTCTAAGCTGAACGAGGATCAGCAAAAATCAATCCGGGAAGTAATCGAAAAGCAAATCGATTCTAAAAAATTTACACTGGTCTTTGAAAGTCTGAGTGAAAAAGAATCACCTTTTCTGATCACCCAGAATGAATTCATGCGCCGGATGAAAGAGATGTCGGCGCTGGGTGGAGGCGGCTATAGTTTCATGGGCGAAATGCCGGAAAATTACAATTTGGTAGTCAATTCCAACAATCCCCTGATCGGACAACTGCTTCTCGAACCCGATGGCAGCAAACAGGCCGATATAATAAGACAACTGTTTGACCTTGCGCTCTTAGCACAAAATATGTTGAAAGGGAAAGAACTGGCTGAATTTATCAAACGGACCACCGGGTTGGTCGGTTAGTGGGTGAGGATGAAAGCCGGAAAAATATTGACAATGTTAATCTAATTATTTGTAATTTAGCGAAATTAACCAAAACCACAAAACCATGAAGATCAGTAAAGGTTGGATCATTTTGATCCTCGTCGTTGCATTCATATTCCTTCTTTTTTCCTGGGGAACCGGCATTTATAACAAACTTGTCAGTCAGGAGGAAGGGGTTAACCAGGCATGGGCCAATGTTGAGAATGTATATCAGCGCAGGCTCGACCTCATTCCCAATCTGGTAAATACCGTAAAAGGGGTTGCCAATTTTGAACAAAGCACCCTGACCGCAGTCATTGAGGCCCGTGCCAAAGCGACAAGTGTCCAGATAAATCCTAAAAACCTCGATGAAGGCTCCTTGCAAAAATTCCAGGAAGCACAAAACGGCGTAAGTTCCGCATTAGGTAGATTAATGGTGGTTGTAGAACAGTATCCTCAGCTTAAAGCAACCCAGAATTTTTCGGAATTACAGGCCCAACTCGAAGGCACTGAAAACAGGATTACTGTTGAGCGGATGAAGTTTAACGAGTCAGCCAAATCTTATAATACCTATCTGCGACGCTTCCCGACGAACATTCTTGCCGGAGTATTCAGTTTCCAGAAAAAGGCATATTTCGATGCTGATAAAGGTGCAGAAAAAGCGCCTCAAGTTCAATTTTAATCCGTAATACCATTTCCAACCATGGGTTCAACAGCCAGGGATTTCTTCTCACCACAGGAACAGGAAGAGATCAAGGATGCCATAATGAGTGCAGAACTCGACACTTCCGGCGAGATCAGGGTCCATATTGAAAATTCCTGCTCAGGCGATGTCATGGACAGGGCTGCATTTCTTTTCAAACACCTTGGCATGAATAAAACTGCTTTACGCAATGGGGTATTGATATATCTTGCCGTAAAAAACAGAAGGTTTGCAATTATCGGCGATCAGGGGATCAACGCGGTTGTACCGGAAAATTTCTGGGATAACATCAAGTCTGATATGCTGGCTTGTTTCCGTAAGAACCAGTTTACAGAAGGACTGGTAAAGGCAATCGTCAATTCGGGGGAACACCTGAAAAAGCATTTTCCCAGGGCGAAAAGCGACAGCAATGAACTGTCGGATGAAATATCGTTCGGAAAAGAGTGACAAGTGACCATTATAAACAAGGAAATGAAAAAGAGATTTATTCAAAGTACAGGTGTTATTCTGTTTTTCTTTATTATCCTGACCTCCCTGGAAGCACAGGATTTACCTGTCCGTCCTGAGCCCCCGCGACTTGTCAATGATTTTGCCGGAATTCTTACGGCAGAAGAACAGCAGCGATTGGAGTCAAAACTTGTTGCTTTCAATGATTCTACCTCTACCCAACTCCTGGTCGTTATCGTGAAATCGTTAAATGGTTATGACAAGAACGATTTTGCTTATCGCATTGGTCAAAGTTGGGGGGCAGGGCAAAAGGGAAAAAACAACGGTGCGGTCATCCTTGTCAAGCCAAAATATCCAAACGAAAAAGGAGAGGCAAGTATTCAAACCGGATACGGACTGGAAGGGGCCATACCGGATGCGTTGGCAAAACGCATTGTTGAAAACGAGATGATTCCCAATTTCAGGGAAGAGAATTATTACAAAGGGATTGACGCTGCAACATCAACAATGATGTCGTTGGTCAAGGGTGAATTTACGGCAGACCAATACGCCAAACGGGCCAAAAACAAATCAACCCCCTGGGCCCTGGTTATTCCACTGATTATTTTAGTCGTTGTTTTTTCCATGATCCGTGGGAGCAGAAACAATGTTCATTCGGTTGGGAAACATTTACCCTTTTGGACGGCTCTCTGGATGTTAGGCTCCATGGGAGGAGGAGGCAGGGGAAGTTGGAGCGATTTTTCGTCCGGATCCGGTTCCGGTGGATTTGGAGGTGGCAGTAGTTTTGGCGGTTTCGGTGGCGGAAGTTTTGGCGGTGGCGGCGCCGGGGGAAGCTGGTAAAGAAATACGATATACGATATACGATATACGATTTACGATTTACGATTTACGATTTACGATATACGATTTACGATATACGATTTACGATTTACGATTTACGATTTACGATTTGAATATTATTAGGCGTATTTGGATGTTTTACTATGAGGGGTTTCGTGGGATGACTGTCGGGAAACAACTCTGGCTCATTATTTTGATCAAATTATTTGTCCTGTTTTTCATTCTCCGTCTCTTCTTTTTCCCAAATTTTCTGAAATCGAAATTCGATAACGACCAGGACCGCGGAAACTACGTTAGGGAACAGCTTATCCGGCGGAAATGACATTTAGGTAAAAAAATATTGAATTGTTTTTTCAATCAAAATAAATTCATATTTTTGACCTTCAGTTTTCATTAAAAACAGTCATTAATTCTTAACCTATGCTTGAAACCATTGACCTTCGCACCATCGACTGGTCGAGGGCACAATTTGCCTTAACCGCCATTTATCATTGGTTATTTGTGCCTCTCACCCTCGGTTTATCTTTCATTGTTGCCATTATGGAGTCCATTTATGTGAAAACAGGGAAACCAGAATGGAAACAAATAACCAAATTCTGGATGACCCTTTTTGGGATAAATTTTGCCATCGGGGTTGCCACAGGCATTATCCTGGAATTTCAGTTTGGCACCAACTGGTCCAACTACTCCTGGTTTGTCGGCGATATTTTCGGGGCGCCTCTTGCCATTGAGGGAATCATGGCTTTTTTCCTGGAAACGACTTTTATTGCTGTGATGTTTTTTGGATGGGATAAAGTAAGTAAGGGTTTCCACCTTGCCTCCTCGTGGCTTACCGCTATTGGCGCAAATCTCAGCGCTTTATGGATATTGGTCGCCAATGCATGGATGCAATTTCCGGCCGGAATGCAATTCAATCCGGATACCATCAGGAATGAGATGATCAGTTTCTGGGATGTTTTATTTTCCCCGGTAGCAATCAATAAGTTTTTACATACGGTTTCCAGCGGGTACGTTCTTGCCTCCGTATTTGTCATTGGAATCAGTTCCTGGTATCTGTTAAAGAAAAGAAATGAGCGTATGGCCAGACGGAGCATCCTTATCGCTGCCATCTTTGGTTTAATTACCTCTGTTTTTCTAACATTAACGGGTGACGGATCTGCTTATCAGGTAGCACAGAAACAACCTATGAAGCTGGCTGCCATGGAAGGGCTTTACCAGGGGCAAAAAAACGCCGGATTGGTTGCATTTGGCATCCTGACCCCCGATAAAAAAGCGGGCGACGGTAAAGATCCGTTTTTAATGCATATCGAGTTTCCTGAACTTCTTTCCTACTTCTCGTACCGGAATCCGGATGCCTTTGTCCCAGGGATTGAAGACCTGATAAAGGGTGGGTTTAAACCTGAATTTGACCACATCAACCCCCTTGAAAAAGGACAGGCTTTTTCGGTTGATGAAAAAATATTCAGGGGGAAGATGGCCCTCGAAGCCCTCAGCCAGTATAAAGAGTCAAAAACCACTGGTGATACGGCCGGCATCAGGACATCACTGGAGATGCTCCATCAGAATTTCCCCTATTTTGGCTATGCATACCTGAATGCTGCCCACGATTCCATCCCCAACGTCCCGCTTACTTTTTACAGTTTTCACCTGATGGTTTTTCTGGGAGTTTATTTTATCCTGCTTTTCATTGTAGTCCTTTTCCTGTTGGCGTTCAACAAACTGGAGGGTAAACGATGGTTGCTCCGGTTATCGTTATGGACCATACCACTTGCCTATATTGCTTCCCAGGCAGGTTGGATCGTGGCAGAAATGGGCCGGCAACCCTGGGTAATCCAGGATCTTATGCCTACCATGGCAGCGGCATCGAAAATTAACCCGAATTCCGTTGTCATCACTTTCTGGCTATTTGCAGCAATTTTTACAATTCTCCTCATCGCTGAAGTAATGATCATGCTGAGACAAATTAAAATCGGACCTAAAGATGGAGGAACCAGGTAATGTTTGAAAATATGTCAATTGAAATGCTTCAGGCTTATTGGTGGATCATCATATCCATCCTGGGCAGCATCCTTGTTTTTCTGATGTTTGTCCAGGGAGGACAAACCCTTATCTATAGCATTGGTAAAACAGAGATCGAACGAAAAATGCTGGTAAACAGCCTTGGACGTAAATGGGAATTTACTTTTACAACCCTGGTGACTTTCGGCGGGGCTTTTTTTGCCTCCTTCCCCCTATTCTATTCCACCAGTTTCGGAGGAGCATACTGGGTGTGGATGGCCATTCTGTTCCCTTTCATTATTCAGGCGGTGGCTTACGAATTCCGGAGTAAACCCGACAACCTGCTGGGCCATAAAACCTATGAGTGGTTTTTAATCATCAATGGTTTACTTGGGACTGTACTCATCGGGGCAGCCGTGTCCACTTTTTTTACAGGATCGGAATTCTCAATCAGTAAATTGAGCATTACCAATCTTGCCGATCCGACAATTTCACGATGGGAAGGACCGGCATACGGACTTGAAGCGGTATTAAACTGGAGGAATGTTGCACTCGGGTTAGCGGTCTTTTTCCTTGCCAGGGTATTGGGTTCCCTCTATTTTATGAACACCATCTCGGACCATGCCATACTTGCCCGGTCTAAAAAACAACTGCTCTTCAATACCGTTCCTTTCCTTTTATTTTTTCTTTCCTATGTAATTGCCCTGATGATCTATCCGGGATTTTCCCTGGACCCGAAATCGGTTGATATTTTCATGGAATCGAACAAATATTTCCACAATCTTCTCCAAATGCCCGTTGTACTGCTGATTTTTGCAGCAGGCGTTGTGTTGGTTCTTCTTGGTATTGCCCTGCCTCTCTTTACTTTCGAAAAAAATGCATCAAAGGGGATCTGGTACGCCGGTCCGGGAACGATCCTGACCGTGTTTGCCCTTTTTCTGCTGGCAGGTTTTAACAATACATCCTATTACCCCTCTACTTTTGATCTGCAAAGTTCCCTGACAATACACAACAGCTCATCCAGCCATTATACCCTGACCGCCATGAGTTATGTATCGCTGCTGGTCCCTTTTGTCATCGCATATATCTGGTATGCATGGAAATCAATAAATAAAAAGAAAATCGATGCTGATGAGATGAACGCTGAAGGGCACAACTATTAATCCCTGGAAAGAGCGTGGTCTCATTCTATAATTATAATTCTAAAAATCTGAATATCATGCATATGTCATCAATTCTCTGGTTCTTTTCCTGGCCTGTACTGATCTATTTTTCTTACCGGATTATCGTCTGGGCAGTGCTGCGGTATGAGAAACACAACGGATAGGGAACTTTTCATGCATTTGTTTTTTATTTCAGGCGTTCAAGGCGATACCTGTCAGTTGCCCGGCGAGGAATCCTGGCATTGTATTAAGGTACTTCGTCTGTCCCCCGGCGACACCGTCCATCTTACCGATGGGAAGGGCAATTTATATGAAGGAAGGCTGACCAATGCGGATCAAAGAGGGGCCCGGGTAGAGATCCTGGAAACAAAACCGGCGCTTTCAAACCACCGGTTGAAACTTCACATTGCTATTGCCCCGCCAAAAAACATCGACCGTTTCGAATGGTTTCTTGAAAAAGCTACAGAAATCGATATCGATGAGATAACTCCTATAATCTGCGAGCATTCTGAGAGGAATTCCGTAAAGCCATCCAGGCTCGAAAAAGTGATTGTTTCAGCCATGAAACAATCACTTAAAACCTGGTTGCCCATCCTGCACGAACCAATCCCTTTGAAAAGTTTTATCCGACAAGAATACCATGGCCAAAAATTTATTGCATGGTGTGATACCGGAATAGAACAAGAATTATTAGCGGCGTATCATAAAGGATCGGATGCAACCGTTCTTATTGGACCGGAAGGGGATTTTTCGCCTCTTGAAGTGGAACTGGCCACGGCTGCCGGATTTCAACCGGTAAGTCTGGGAAAAAGCCGGTTACGCACCGAGACGGCAGGGATTGTTGCATGTCATACCATCGGATTATTAAACAGGATGAAATAAATAAAAAATGAAAAGGAAACGGTTGGATACATTCAAATTGATTTTTCTTGTTTTATTATTTGCAGGATTATCCTCATTCCGGCCGCCTTCTTATCAAATAGCATTGTTAAAATACAGCGGAGGGGGTGACTGGTACGCAAATCCGACATCGCTTACCAACCTTATTAAATTTTGTAACCGGAACCTGAATACCAACATCAGCGAGGATATTGCAACCATTGATGCAGGAAGTATGGAAATTATCAATTACCCGTTTGTTCACCTGACCGGCCACGGCAATGTCGTGTTTTCGCCACAGGAGATTGAGAATCTCCGCAATTATCTGACAGCCGGAGGGTTTCTTCATATTGATGACAATTATGGCCTGGATGAGTTTATCCGTCCTCAATTAAAAAAACTGTTTCCTGAACTTGAACTGGTTGAATTGCCTTTTGATCATCCGATTTACCATCAGCATTATAATTTTCCGAAAGGACTTCCCAAAATTCATGAACATGACGGGAAAGCCCCGGGTGGATATGGGCTTATTTATGAAGGGCGACTTGTCGTTTTTTACACCTATGAATGCGATCTGGGCGACGGATGGGAAGACCCTGAAGTCCATGGTGACTCAGAAGCCACGCGTCAGAAAGCTTTGCAAATGGGGGCCAACATTCTGCAATATGTTTTTACAACTAAATAACGCATGTTGAATAAACAACGTATTCTTATAATCGGTGCGGGAATAGCTGGTTTGGCAACTGCCGGCGCCCTGGCAGGGAATGGCTTTGAAGTAGTAGTTGCAGAAAAAGAAAATCAAACGGGCGGCCATACCCGTAAGTGGGACCGGCTATTTCCTTCCCGCCGCCCCGGTGAAGAGGTTGTCGGTTATCTTGAAAATAACCTGAATGGCGTGACAGATATAAAATTTGGCGTTACGGTAACGGGTGTGATCAGAAACGAGGCTGGATTTCTTGTTCAATTTTCGGATAATACCAGTACTACCGCCGACGCACTGGTCGTTGCCACTGGATTCCAGGTTTTTGATGCCCATATAAAAGAAGAATATGGTTATGGGATTTATGAAAATGTGATCACTTCGGCAGACTTGGAGGCCCTTTTCAGGGAAGGCAAGAGACTCACAACCAGCGAGGGAAAACATCCCAGTCGTGTGGGGTTAATCCATTGCGTGGGTTCGCGCGATGAAAAAGTCGGAAACCTCTATTGTTCGAAGGTCTGTTGTGCTACCGGGGTTAAGCAGGCCATTGAAATACGGGAGCAATTGCCCGAATGTGAGGTTTTTTCATTTTATATGGACCTGCGCATGTACGATCGCCATTTCGAAGAGTTGTATTTTGAAGCGCAGCAGCAATGGGGGGTCAATTTTATCCGTGGAAGACTTTCGGAATGTTCAGAAAACCCGGATCATACCCTGCTCCTGAAAACGGAGGATACGCTGACCGGACGCCCACTCAGGATGAATGTGGATATGTTGGTTTTATTGGTTGGATTTATTCCGGCCCCGGGAACCCGTGAAATTGCAGAAATGGCTGGATTGCAGGTCGGGTCTGACGGTTTTTTAAATTCCCTTGATGAACATTTCAACGATAACGCTACAACGGTCCCCGGAATCTTCATCACGGGCGCTGTAAAAGGCCCTACAACGGTTGTCAATGCCATTGCAGATGCAAGGGCCACCGCTCAGCAAATCACATCCTGGCTTAAAACAGGCCATTAAAATGAAAGATTTTGGATTTAACGTGCAACCCGATTTTGCGATCGATTTCGATCGGAATGACAAACGCATCACGGAGTATCTCGCAATCCATGAACCATCGTTAAACCTTTGTATTGGTTGTGGCAGTTGCACGGGGACCTGCACTGCCGGACATTTTACTCCATTCAACATCCGTCAGTTGCATACGCTGTTACGCAGGGGGGAGACCAGCCGGTTGAAACCTGAAATAAAAAAATGCATGTTTTGTGGAAAATGTCAGTTGGTCTGCCCGCGTGGCGTCAACTTGCGCAATGTGATATTAAGATTAAACAGGGCTATTGAACGTATCGGATGATAAATTTTAATTTTTTCGTCCTTCCCTTTTTTCTTGGGCTGATTTACCTGCTGCTCACCATTGGTAAAAGCTGGTACCGATGGATCAAATCCCTTCCTGCCATCGATAAGGTAAAATTTGCTTCCGGGATACGCCATCCCGGCCAGGTGTTTTCAGCATTGAAGGAGGTCTTTCTGGAAGCGCTGATCCACAGACGCATGTGGAAACAGAACCCATTACTCGGTTATATGCATATGAGTTTTGCACTGGGTTGGTTTTTACTTATTGTGCTTGGAAATATAGAAAGCCGTTTTTACAGTGGAACCCACCTGAATGCTCCTTATTACCCTATTTTTCTGAAGTTCTTTATCCATGATAAACTGATCCTGTTTTTTGAGGTCTATTCAGTGCCTGGTATCTTCCGGTTCATTATGGATTTCCTGTTGCTTTTTATCCTGAGCGGATTGGTACTTGCGTTTATCAAACGGAAACGCTCTCATTGGTTCGGGATGAAACGTACAACAACCCATCCGCTTACCGACCGGATAGCGATCACCTGCCTGTGGATGATCTTCCCGATGCGGCTTTTAGCTGAAAGTTATACTGCGGGGTATTACGGAAACGGAGGTGGTTTTATGACCCAGCCATTGGGGAATGCACTGGTTGCCATGACCCCCTTCCCATCCGACTTTGTTGCTTATACCATGTGGTGGGGATATTCACTGGCACTCGGCCTTTTTTTTGTGACACTGCCCTATTCGCGATATATGCACATCCCCACGGAAGTATTGCTAACCTTTTTCCGTCGTTTCGGGATTCAACCAAAAAAATGGTATTCCAGCCTTTCTGAAACAGAAGTCCACTCCTGTTCCCGATGTGGGGTCTGTATTGATGTTTGCCCGTTAAATGCAGCAGGGATCTTCGACTCCCAGGCTGTCTATTTCATCCGTGGGGTAAGGGATAATTATGTTCCTGAGAAAATTACACAAAAATGCCTCGTCTGCGGGCGGTGCCAGGAAGCTTGTCCTGTTGGTATTCACACCGATGCTTTACGGCTTATAAAGCGCAGGGAACTCAATTCGGGACAAGCAACAGAATACCGGTATCTCTCCGAAAATCCTCCCAAAACGGGAACAGTAATCTATTTTTCGGGATGTATGACCCACCTGACCCCATCCATTATCCGGGCAATGAAAGGGATAATGACAGAAGCCGGTATCGAATTTATTCACCTTGACGAAAACCGGAGTGTCTGCTGTGGCCGGCCGTTGATGATTGCCGGGAAAGATAAGCAGGCCAACGAACTTATTGAATTCAATAAAGCGCTGATCAAACAAACCAGAGCAAAGCTATTGGTGACTTCTTGTCCGATTTGTTACCGCATTTTCAGGGAAGAGTACAATATCCCGATCCGGATCCAGCACCATTCACAGTTTATTCTTGAACTGGTTAAAACCGGGAAAATACCTTTGCAAAGCGCTTTCCGAAAGATTGTGTATCACGACCCCTGTGATCTGGGGCGGGGAACGAAGATCTATGAAGCTCCCCGTGAATTAATCCAAAAAGTTGCCGATCTGATTCCGGTAAGAGAAGAAAAAGGCCATGCACACTGTTGCGGGGGCAGCCTTGGATTGTTTGAAGCCTCGTCACATCAACGAAAACTCATGACCCGGGAGGCGCTGGATGTACTCCTTGAAAACAATCCCGAAACCATCGCCACTGCCTGTCCGCTGTGTAAAAAAACCTTTTTACCGGAATCACCGGTGAAAGTGATGGATATTGCAGAACTGATCTATCTGGCGATTCCTAAAAAAGAGGCCATATCTACCGGTCCGGTACCGAATCCGTCTTCCGGCTCCGTTTCCGTTCAATCTCATCAAGAATTATCTTTCTAATCCGTATTGATTTAGGGGTTATTTCTACATATTCATCCCCCTTGATATACTCCATTGCCTCCTCCAGCGAAAATTGGATAGAGGGAATTATCACCGCTTTATCATCCGATCCGGAAGCCCGAACATTGGAAAGTTTTTTGGTTTTGTTAACGTTGATCACAATATCATCGCTACGTGTACTCTCTCCGATAACCTGTCCGAAATAGACTTCATCAAACGGATTAATAAAAAATTTACCCCGGTCCTGAAGTTTATCAATGGCGTAAGTAATGGCTTTACCGGTGTACATCGATATCAGTGAGCCGTTGATCCGGCCCTGCATTTCGCCCTTCCAGGGTTCGTACGATTTAAAACGATGGGCCATTACCGCCTCCCCTTCGGTAGAGGTAAGAATCGGGTTTCGCAAACCGATCAACCCACGCGCCGGAATGTCGAATTCAAGAATAACCCGGTCGCGCTTGTGCTCCATTTGAACCAAGTCGCCTTTACGACGGCTCACCAACTCAATAACCTTTCCTGCGAAGGGTTCCGGTACCTGAATTTTTAACAACTCCACAGGTTCACATTTTTTTCCGTCCAGCGCCTTGGTCAGTATCTGGGGTTGCCCTAACTGAAACTCATACCCTTCCCTGCGCATGGTTTCAACCAGAATGGCAAGGTGTAAAATGCCCCTTCCGTAAACCTGGAACCGATCGGGGGAATCCATCTCTTCGACCCGGAGGGCAAGGTTCTTTTCAGTCTCCCGGAACAAGCGTTCCCGGATATGGCGGGATGTGACAAAAGTACCTTCCCTGCCGGCAAAAGGAGAATTATTGATGGTAAACAACATGCTCATGGTAGGTTCATCGACACTGATAGGTGACATACCTTCGGGATTTTCGATATCGGCAATGGTATCGCCAATGTCGAAATTTTCCGGTCCAAGAACCGCACATATTTCACCTGCCCCGACTTCCCATTTTACCTTCTCTTTTCCCAATCCTTCAAATAAATAGAGTTCTTTTACAACAGATTTTATAACGGAACGATCATTTTTCACCAGGGAAACGGAGTCTCCTGCTTTAATTGTTCCGCGAGAAATCCTTCCAACTGCAATTCTTCCCACATACGATGAATAATCGAGGGAACTGATCTGCATCTGAAGGGTTCCCGGAAGTTGTTGCGGGTGTGGTACATGTTCTATGATTTGATCCAGCAAATAACTGACATCCTGCGTTGGCTGCCGCCAATCTGCCGACATCCATCCCTGTTTGGAGGAACCATAGACGGTTGGAAAATTCAGTTGATCTTCATTAGCGTCGAGGCTGAACATCAGTTCAAACATCGCTTCATGAACTTCCTCGGGGGCACAATTGGGTTTATCGACTTTATTGATAACCACAATCGGCTTCTTTCCAAGTTCCAGCGCTTTTTGCAAAACAAAACGGGTTTGAGGCATCGGGCCTTCAAAAGCATCCACAAGAATTAATACCCCATCGGCCATATTCAGGACACGTTCCACCTCGCCCCCGAAATCGGCGTGACCGGGAGTATCGATAATATTGATTTTTACCCCTTTATATCTTACTGAAACATTTTTCGATAAAATGGTAATCCCACGTTCCCTTTCAAGGTCATTCGAATCTAAAATGAGCTCGCCCATCTCCTGGTTATCCCGAAATAACCGGACCTGATGCAGCATCCGGTCGACCAGGGTTGTTTTACCGTGATCAACGTGGGCAATAATGGCTATATTTCTGATATTTTGCATGTTAAAAATTGTCGCAACGTTTTAAAATAGTTTGCAAAGGTAGGGCTAATATCAACGCATAACCTACCTTAACAGATGTCTTATTTGCTCCTCCAGAACCAATATCCGGCCTGTAGCGTCATCCTGTTTTTTTCGTTCAGCATCAACAACCTGGGCAGGTGCATTGTTAACGAAGCGTTCGTTGGACAATTTCAGGTTCACCATATCAAGAAAACCACGGGTATAATTGAGTTCGTCTTGAAGTTTTTCTAATTCTTCTTCCACATTGATGACACCCATCCTGGGTATAATAAACTCTGTGGAACCCACAATAAAACTCTGGTCGTCTGGCGATTTCTCCAGAACATATCCCAATTCACTGATATTACACAATTTACAAACTACTGGATCGAAGGTAGTATCGGGAACTTCGTTATTATTCTTCCGGATGAACAGACGGACCGGATCTTTTTGCGGAATATTTTTATCTTTTCTGAAGTTCCGGATGGCCATAATTACCTCCCCGGCATAGCGAAACCGTTCGATCAACGATGTGTCGAAGGGGCCAACTGCGGGCTGAAGGCTGACCATAATGGAATCCTGTTCTTTCCGCTCCCGTAAAATGTGCCAGATCTCTTCTGTTAAAAAAGGCATAAAAGGGTGTAAGACCTGCATCAATTTTTCAAAAAAATTCACAACCGCTTCATATGTATTGCTATCGATGGGTTGCTGATAGGCAGGTTTGATCATTTCGAGGAACCAGGAACAAAAGTCATCCCAGGCCAGCCGGTATGCCGACATCAATGCTTCTGATAACCGGTAGTCGGAATACTGGGAATAGATGTTTTGTAAAGCTACATTAAAAGTTGAATCGAACCATTGAATGGAAATCTTATTGACCTCTGGTTGTGGAATATCGGAAGAAACTGTCCATCCTTTAACCAGTCGCATGGCATTCCACATCTTATTACAAAAATTACGGCCCTGTTCGATAAGTGCATCGTCGTATAACAGGTCGTTACCGGCAGGGGAGCAGAAAAGCATCCCGACACGCACGGCATCGGCGCCATATTGTCGGATCAGGTCCAATGGTTCCGGGGAGTTGCCCAACGATTTTGACATTTTCCTGCCTTGTTTATCGCGGACGATCCCGGTGAAATAAACATTTTTAAAAGGAATCTCCTGGCGGTACTCCCATCCGGCCATAACCATCCGGGCAACCCAGAAAAAAATTATTTCGGGGGCTGTAATCAGATCGTCCGTCGGATAGTAATACTGAATATCCCTGTTGCCGGGATGACGGATGCCATCGAACACGGAAATCGGCCAAAGCCAACTTGAAAACCAGGTATCCAGTACATCTTCATCCTGACGGAGATCTTCTGGTTTTAAAGTTGAATTTTTATTTTCGCTTTTCGATTTTATAATATTTAAGGCCTCTTCTTTTGATCTGGCAACCACGAAACTGCCATCGGGCAGATAAAAGGCAGGGATCCTGTGCCCCCACCAAAGTTGACGGGAGATACACCAATCCGTAACATTTTCCATCCAGTGGCGGTACATATTCTTGTATTTGGCCGGATGAAACAGGATGGTGTCATTTTCTACCAGTTCCAACGCCGGTTTTGCCAGCTCTTTCATTTTTAAAAACCATTGGACTGAGATGCGTGGTTCGATGGCGGCATCGGTCCGCTCGGAATATCCGACTTTATTGGGGTAGTCTTCCATTTTAACAAGATGACCGGCCTTGTTTAAATCCCCGGTAATTTTCCGGCGCACCACAAACCGGTCTTCCCCCACAAACAGTTGAGCAGCTTCGCTCATGGTGCCATTGGGATTGAAAGTATCAATAACCTCAAGATTGTATTTGAGTCCGAGGTTGTAGTCGTTGATATCGTGTGCCGGGGTGACTTTTAAAGCGCCTGTGCCAAATTCACGATCGACGTATTCATCGAAAATAACGGGGATGGAACGGTTAACCAGGGGCACGATGATGCGTTTTCCACGCAAGCGTTGATAGCGTTCATCATCGGGATGGACACAAATGGCTGTATCGCCAAGAATCGTCTCCGGCCGGGTTGTTGCAATGGTCACCCAATCGTCGTCAGTACCTTCGACCCGATAGCGGACATAATATAATTTTGAGTTGACCTCCTTATAAACTACCTCTTCATCGGAGACAGCCGTTAATGCTTTTGGGTCCCAGTTGACCATTCGGACACCACGGTAAATCAGCCCCTTGTTGTATAAATCAATAAAAACATCAATCACCGAATCATAGAGGGCCTGGTCCATGGTAAAACAGGTCCTTTCCCAATCGCATGAAGCCCCTAATTTTTTCAGTTGGTCGAGGATGATACCGCCATGTTTTGCTTTCCATTGCCAGGCATGTTCTAAAAATGCTTCCCGCGTCAGACTCTCTTTATCAATTCCTTCCTCCCGTAATTTACCAACCACTTTAGCTTCTGTTGCAATGGAGGCATGATCGGTACCAGGGACCCAGCAGGCATTTTTCCCCATCATCCGGGCACGGCGCACCAAAATATCCTGAATGGTATTGTTCAGCATATGGCCCATGTGAAGGACACCGGTAACATTGGGGGGTGGAATAACAATACAATAGGGTTCCCTGTCATCCGGTTCCGAATGGAAGAAACCCTGATGCATCCAGAAATCATACCATTTGTCCTCTACCTTCGAAGGATTGTATTTAGGGGCAATTTCCATGAACGTATTTTTTTAGTGTGCAAAAATAATAAAAAAATCGGTGGACGGGTGTGGCCTGTGCTATGGGGCGGTGCCTTCCCCGATACAGAAGTGGCCGATTTCGCCTACACCTGAAAGAAATCTGGCGTCACCTACTATTTATAACTTTACATTCAAAGGTAAACTTTTACCTTTGCATTTGATTTCACAAGTAAAACTTAACCATTATGTCAAAGCAAGCTTTCTTCCTGTTGATTATATCGATGCTGTTGATCATTGGAATGAATTCCTGTAAAAAAAGCATTGAAGATGAATCAACTCCTACCGCACTAACAATGGATGACCTGAAAGTGAGCGCTTCGTTCGACTGGAGCACGACCAAAAGCATCAACATTCAAGTGACCATGCCTTCGACTGTCAACTATGACAACTTTCACAGCCGGATTACCATTCTCACCGCACCGCAGGATCAGGGGGGGATTGTATTAAACGCCGGATCCGTGAACCCTGACAGGACCTATGATGCTACAATTGTTGTTCCTGCGTCATTGGATTCCCTTTTGGTTGTGTCGCATGTAGGGTCGGCATGGCTTAGGCTAACCCCAACGAAATCAACGGGTTCCACGCTGGATGGCAATATCAACTTTGGTTATGGTTTTGGTGAAATGCCCCCACCCGATACGACGGTTGCAAAATCCAGCAACTTGGAATCCAATGTTTCAGGGATCAAAATGACTTCCGGTTTGACTTCACAAAACCTGATTCAAAACGGCGACTTTGATGTGAACAGTTTCGGCACTTTCACAGACTGGTCCTATCCCATGATTGCAGATGGCAAATGGTACTATACAAATACGTTTGCCGGAGCTGTCAGCCAATACAATGACGATGGCAATAATGTTCTCAGGATCAATGTCCCCACTACAACGCTATATCGGTCGGGCGGTGTTGCCCAACTGATCACGGCAGCTCCGGGCGACCTGATCACTTTTTCGGCTGATTTCAAACTGAAGGGAAACGCCCACCCTATCAACAATGCATGGCTCTATATTATTCCGAGAAATTCAGTGGGAACTTCGCTGAACTATTATTACTATAATATATACCCGATTGCCGGAAATTCACCCTGGACGAGATACACATTGGCGGCAACGATGCCTGCAGAGACGGCCACCGTGCAGATTTTATTATGGCAATGGGTCTATGCGGGCTCATTTATCTGGGACAATGTTGTTGTGACCGGGCCGGTTTCCGATACCGATGGCGATGGGGTTCCCGACGAAGAGGACGACTATCCCGCAGACGCCTCCAGGGCCTTTAACATCTTCTATCCTGTAGAAGGGGTCTTTGGTTCGCTTGCTTTTGAAGACAACTGGCCGGGCAAAGGCGATTACGATTGCAACGACCTTGTTGTTGACTACAACTTTAAGCAGGTTACCAACAGTGCCAACGCCTTGGTTGAGCTCTTCCCGACCTTTATTCCGCGCGCCGCGGGTGCAAGTTTTGTCAACGGCTTC
>DYSO01000092.1 GCA_020718225.1 Draconibacterium orientale
ACAAAAATCAATTCCGAATTTGCCAGTCTGTTTGGTTATACCGCCCAGGATATCGTTGGAAAACCAATCGATGACTTTATTGCAACTCCGGAATACCTGCACGAAGCAAAAGATATTACAGCCGGAGTATTGCAACGGATCACCGCCTCCGTCGAAACCAAACGAAAACACAAGGATGGCCACCTTATTGATGTTTCACTGCTTGTGACACCCATCAATATTGACAACCAAACCGTGGGCGCGTATGGAATCTACCGGGATATCACCGATCGCAAACGCATTGAAAAAAACTTAATCGCAGCCAAAGAAAAAGCCGAAGAATCCGACAAATTAAAATCGGCATTCCTTTCTAATATGTCGCACGAAATCAGGACTCCCATGAATGCCATCCTCGGTTTCTCAACCCTGCTGTCCGACCCCGGAGTTTCGGAAGAAGAAAAAGCAGAGTTTGTGCACATTATCAGAGAACGAGGCAACGACCTCCTCCGGATTATCGACGACATTATTGACGTTGCAAAAATCGAATCCGGACAAATAAAAATCGAAATCAAAGAATGTGCTGTAAATCAATTACTCACCAATTTAACGGTGACCCTAAACGAGGTCAAACGCAAATCCGCCAAGAACAACATCATCCTGAACTGCCTTCCCGCAAATTCAAATAAAGATTTTACCATACTTACCGACGGCAACCGCTTGCGACAGATCATGACCAACCTGATCGAAAATTCGTTGAAATTTACACACGAAGGATTCGTCGAATTTGGCTATCTACTCAAAAATATCGGAGAATCTCCCTATATCGAATTTTTTGTCCGCGATTCCGGTATCGGCATCCCGGAAGATATGCACGAGATTATTTTTGAACGCTTCCGTCAGGTGGATGACACAAATACCCGTAAATATGGCGGAACAGGGCTGGGCCTGACCATTTCGAAAAACCTCATAAAGCTTTTGGGTGGCGAGATCAAACTCACTTCAGAAAAAGGCAAAGGGACTACTTTCCATGTTTTATTACCCCTGCAGGTACCCACCGTTCAGCATGCAGAACCTGAAAAAGGCACCCCCGTGGCCATCTCAACAAAAGACTGGGCCAAACGGGTCATCCTGGTTGTGGAAGATGAAGATTCCAATTTTTTTCTGATGGACCGGATTCTTAAACGCACCGGCGCAAAACTCATCTGGGCAAAAAATGGCATGGATGCCATTGAAATCTGTAAAACACAACCGGTTGATGTCATCTTAATGGATATCCGGATGCCGGTAATGGATGGATATGAAGCAACTCAAATCATTAAGAAAGATCATCCGGAAATCCCGGTTATCGCTCAAACCGCTTATGCCCTCAAAGGTGAAAAGGAAAAAGCCTGGCAGCCGGATGTGATAATTATATTGCCAAACCAATCGATTCCAAAGAACTCCTGGCCATTCTTCATCAATACTTCGATCACTAACAAGAATGAAAAATTCGCAGAAACCCGGATTTCGAGTTTCATCACGCATGAAAAGCTTCATCCACGCCTGGCATGGAGTGGCTGAAACTGCAAGGAAACAACATAATTTCCGGATACACCTTGCGGCAACCGCCATCGTTATCGCGTTCGGATCCTTTATCGGTCTTTCAACCACCGAATGGCTGGCAATAACCCTTTCCATCGGATTCGTCCTGTCGCTCGAAATGGTCAATACCGCCGTAGAATATCTGGTTGACCTGATATCGCCCGAATATCACCTGATTGCCGGAAAGGCAAAAGATGTGGCAGCAGGAGCCGTTTTGGTTGCCGCCTCAACCGCTTGGATCATTGGCCTGATTGTTTTTATTCCGAAAATTATCAGGATGTTTGAAAATGGATAACAATAAACATATATTTAATAATCTGATATAAAAAACCATTGTATGAAAAACCAGATTTTAATTTTACTGTTTGCGCTCCTGGCAGGGGCCTATTCATGTAAACCAACAGAAAAAAAAGGGGAAGAGGCCCCACTCATCGGAAAACCAAACCTTGAACTCAAAAGCGACATCATGACACCTGAAGTTCTCTGGAGCTTCGGAAGGTTAAGTGAACCAGAGATATCCTCCGATCACAAAACCATCCTTTTTGGCGTAACGTACTTCGATCTCGCCCAAAATAAGGGTAACCGGGAATTGTTTACCATTGCGCCTGACGGTAGCGCTTTAAAACAAATTACATCCACCATGTTCAATGAATATCAGGCCATGTGGGGGCCGGATGGCAAGAAGATATTTTTCCTCTCACCCGAGTCCGGATCCATGCAACTTTGGGAAATAAACCCCGATGGGAACGGCCGTAAACAAATTACAAATATCGAAAACGGTATCAACGGTTATAAAGTTTCCCCCGATGGTAAAATGCTCTTATACACGGCCGATGTATATCCCGAAAAACAATATCAGGATCTCTATGAGGGACTCCCGAAAGCCACCGGAAAAATATACAACGACTTAATGTACCGTCATTGGGATTCCTGGGTTCAGTCCTACAGCCATGTTTTCGTTGCCCAACTGAACGGCACGGTTACCAATGGAAAAGATATTCTGCTAAACGAACCCTATGAAACCCCCCTGATGCCCTTTGGAGGAATGGAACAAATAAACTGGAGTCCCGATAGCAAAACGATCGCTTATACCTGTCGCAAGAAAAAAGGGATTGAATATGCAAGGTCAACCAATTCCGATATTTTTCTTTATTCCCTCTCAACCGGCGAAACTGTCAATATCACCGAAGGGATGATGGGCTATGATGTGGCGCCCATCTTTGCGCCCAATGGCGATAAAATTGCCTGGCTGAGTATGGAACGCGATGGCTATGAATCCGATAAAAACCGGCTTTTTGTCATGGACCTGACGACAAAAGTAAAAATTGATTTTACGAAAAATTTCGATCAGAACGCGGAAGCGCCTGCTTGGACCGACGATGGCAAATCGATCTATTTTATCAGCGATTGGCACGCAACAGATGAGATCTACCGTTTGTACCTTTCCGATGGCATGATAAAAAAAATTACTCAGGGCATCCATAATTATACCGGGGTGATCCCTGCGGGAGAACGTCTGATCACCACCCGTGTATCCATGTCGAAACCGGCCGAAATTTATTCCGTTGATCCAACTACCGGGCAAGATACACCGGTGACAATCATCAACGGGGATATCCTCGGAAAATTGACAATGGGACGCGTATCGCAGCGATGGATCAAGACTACCGATAACAAAGAGATGCATACCTGGATCATCTACCCGCCCCACTTCGATTCGACAAAAAAATACCCCACACTGCTCTATTGTGAAGGAGGACCTCAAAGTACAGTCAGCCAGTTTTGGTCGTACCGCTGGAATTTCCAGATGATGGCTGCCAACGGATATATCATCGTTGCTCCAAACCGCCGTGGATTGCCTGGTTTCGGACAGGAATGGAATGAACAAATCAGTGGTGATTATGGCGGTCAGAATATGAAAGATTACCTGAGCGCCATCGATGCCTTCGTCAAAGAACCCTATGTGAATAAAGATAAACTCGGTTGTGTCGGGGCCAGCTATGGTGGATTTTCGGTTTACTGGCTGGCAGGAAACCACCAGAAACGGTTCAAGGCCTTTATTGCCCACGATGGTATGTTTAACCTGGAAGCCCAATATCTCGAAACTGAAGAGATGTGGTTTGTCGACTGGGACCTTGGAGGCCCTTTCTGGGATAAGAATAATAAAATTGCCCAACGCTCCTACGCCAATTCGCCACACCGTTTTGTTCAAAACTGGGATACCCCGATACTTTGTATCCACAGCGAACTCGATTACAGAATTGTCGCCACCCAAGGGATGCAGGCCTTTAATGCTGCCGTTTTAAGGGGTGTTCCCGCCGAATTACTCTATTTTCCGGATGAAAACCACTGGGTACTAAAACCCCAGAATGGGATTTTATGGCAACGGACTTTCTATAACTGGCTCGATAAATGGTTAAAATAAATCATCAGGATTACTCTCTTTGGAAGAAACGCTATTTCATAAAATTGAACAGGCAGCTGTTTTAATAAAACAGTCGCGGTTTACAACTGCCTTTTCGGGAGCGGGAATATCGGTTGAGAGCGGTATTCCCCCTTTCCGGGGAGCGGGTGGCATTTGGGGTAAATACGATCCGGTGGTCCTCGATTTGGAATATTTCATTCACAACCCCAACCATTCCTGGGAAATTATAAAAAAAATATTTTACGATTATTACCACACTGCCAAACCCAACCGGGCCCACTTCGTCCTGGCACATATGGAAAGAGAGGGGTTGCTTGGAAGTATCATCACCCAGAATATCGACAACCTCCATCAGGAGGCAGGAAGCCTGAAGGTTGCTGAGTTTCATGGAAATCTGAAAAAATTAAGATGTTTGACCTGCCACCGGGAATACCACGCCAGGAAAACCAGTCTTGACCACCTGCCCCCTACCTGTAAGGAGTGCGGCGGATTGTTGAAACCCGATTTTGTCTTCTTTGGAGAATCAATCCCTCAGGAAGCTGCCATGGCCTCTTACGAATCCGCCGGATTATCCGATGTTTTCCTTGTCATCGGAACCACCGGGGAAGTCATGCCGGCAAGCCAGGTCCCCGCGATGGCAAAACAAAACGGCGCTGCCATAATTGAAATTAACACGGAACCTTCCCGCTTTACAAACACAATAACCGATCTGTTCTTACAGGGAAGCGCTTCTGAAATCATGGGTAAACTGGAAGAGGTACTATTTTCCCCGTCCCTGGATAATAATCAGGATGGTGTAGATTAAAATTTTGAAATCCATGGCCAGCGACATATTTTCGATGTAAAGAATGTCAAATTTCAATCGTTCGACCATCTGCTCCAGATTTTCAGCATAACCGTATTTGACTTGCCCCCAGGAAGTTATTCCAGGCTTGACTTTATGCAGTAACCGGTAATGGGGAGCCTGCTGTGTAATCAGATCAATGTAATACTGGCGTTCCGGGCGAGGGCCTACAAGGCTCATATCTCCTTTCAGAACAGTGTAAAACTGAGGGATCTCATCGACCCTGAATTGCCTCAGAAATTTCCCGAAAGGGGTAATTCTCGGATCATTCTTCGAACTTAGCTGTGGGCCGTTCTCTTCCGCATTCCGAAACATGGTCCTGAATTTATGCATGACAAATAACTTCCCCTTTAGCCCGACCCTTTCCTGCGAGTAAAAAATGGGCCCCGGAGAGTTGAGCTTGATGATAATCGCAGTTATCAGCATGACCGGTGATAGGATGATCAGGCAAAGAATAGATATCACGATATCCAGGATCCGCTTTAAAGATAATTGCCAGTCAGGCATTAAATCGGGATATATCTGAATGAGCGGGGCATGAAATATGGAAGTTGTCTTTACCGAACCCATCAGGATATCCTGCATGGCAGGGATGATCTTGATCACCACATCGGTATCTTCAAGCTGGGTAATAATTCTTTCGATGGTATGGTTTTCACTGTGCTCAATGGCGATGATGACCTCTTCAACCTGCAACTCCTTGACCAGCCGGTTCAGGTTCTTCAATTCTCCCAAATGGGGAATATACTCTGCCAGTTTGTATGATTTATACCCCTCCACATTGATAAACCCCACAAATCGGTTCCCCGACGATTTCTCCTGGTTTTCGATTTCACGGTAAATGGAAACAGCATTGCCATTGCTGCCGACAATCACAGTATTAAAGCCAATGATTTTATGATGAATTTTATAAGCTGCCCTTGATGTCAGAAAAAACCGGAAGGCCGCGGTAAAAAAAAGATGAAGGATAAACAAAACAAAAAAGAACTCAACATAGGTACTCTGGTTAATGATGACATCGTCGAGAATCAATGTAAAAAACAAAAGGGTGACACCGAGAAAAGTAATCAGCAACGTCTGGGCAAACTCCTTGAGCCTGGCTTTCCTGTATATCTTACGGTATGTTCCTATCAGGGCGTACAGAAGCAACCAGAAAACTGGAATAGAGAGAATTCCGAGATAGAGTTTTTGATCTAAGAAAATATCCTGTGGATGAAAAAAAACAGTTGGATCAACAGCATGTTTCCTGTAAATGAAAAACAGTGTCCAGGCAATTAATGCTGCCAGATAATCGGCAACAATATATTTAATAACCTGTAAATGTCTATTCATAATATCAGTTTTGTCAATAATCCCTCCGCCCGGCAGAGGTAAAAGTCAGTTTGTCTTGTGCGTGACTATTTTAAAATTGTCAAACAGTATCGAGGATGTTTCCCTGTCAGCATCTTTGAATGTTCCCATATAAACCCTGAAAGAGGTCATCCCTGTATATGCGTTAAGGGAAGTTGTAAGATCAATATAAATTTTTTTCCAGTTTCCGTTGGTCCGGTTCAAGGTTATTATGGGGGTTTGCGATATACTTGATCCGGAATAGGTTACAACGCCCACAATCAGGGTATTGGTGGTGTTGAAATTCATTTCTAGAAATACTGAAGAGAGCGGGATTACAAATTCCTCATGGGTCTGGCACTCAAAAAAATTACGGATTGAATCCAGAACGACCCATCCGGAATGGTTTCCTTCAAAAGTTAGTGGGGATCCTGAAGGCGTTTTATCAATACAAGCAATGCTTCGTGAGGTAGTGTCGAGGGTCTGTCCGGTTTGTTCGAAATCTTCCAGCCAGGGAAAATAGGAAGGGACCTGATAGGTTGTTTTCTGAATCCCAAGTTTCAAGGCGCTATCTTCCTTCAGGGTAATGGTTTTTTGAATGGGAATATAATATTCATATGCAACCCGTGTTGCAGATATCCCGTTTTTCTTAACCCCGGGCCAGAACTTGACTACATGGGCTCCCGATTTGAGAACCGGGAAATGTGCGGGAAGCTCGTACGCTCCCAAAAATTCATCATCCACATATACCCAGACATCGGTGATGTTCTGCGATTTCGAACCTTGTTTGTTGTAGTCGGTGGTTAGGTAAACAGAATCAATGCTGATATAGGCGGGAATCGACTGATCCCCTTCGAATTTTTCGCATGAGATTGCCAGGAACAGTAGAATTGGAAGAAAAAGCAGACAGAGTAAAAGTTTCCGATGCGCCATAAGCGAAAAAAATGAGAATACAGAGCCCTTAATGGGTAACGAAACGATTTTTCTGATATTGTTTATAAAAAATAAAAGTTATGAACCTTAACGGCATACAATTAAAATATTTTAAAGGACCCCTGGTTAATCTTCTCAATGATCCTGTGAGCAACCTCCAGCGCAAGATAACCATCATTGATGGTAACAGGGGGAACCGTGTTATTGACTATAGCCGAATAAAAACTATCCAGTTCCGATTTGATGGCATTTGAAGGCACGACCTCCGGTTTGTCAAACAGAATCTGCCGGGTACCCTTTCCCTGCCCCAGATCAACAATAAAACCCTGTAAATCGGTATTTTGATCAACATCTGCAATGCGTACTATCTCAAGTTCTTTTTTTAAGAAATCGACCGATATATAAGCATTCCGTTGAAAAAATCTTGATTTACGCATATTTTTCAGTGAAATCCTGCTGGCTGTGAGGTTGGCAACACAACCATTATCGAACTCAATCCGTGCATTTGCTATATCGGGTGTATCGCTGAGTACTGCTACCCCGCTTGCGCTGATTTTTTTTATGTTACTCTTAACAACACTCAACACAATATCAATATCATGGATCATCAAATCAAGTATCACCGGAACATCCGTGCCCCGGGGATTAAACTGTGCCAGACGGTGGCTTTCAATAAACATGGGACGGTCAAAGGATGGTTCTGCGGCAAGGAAAGCCGGGTTAAACCTTTCCACATGTCCTACCTGCACCTTTACATTGGCTTCTCCTGCAATTTTTATAAGGTGCCGTGCCTCTTCCAGCGTGGTTACAATGGGCTTCTCAATAAATACGTGGCGGCATTTTTTCAATGACCGGGATGCACACTCAAAATGAGAAATGGTAGGTGTGACAATATCCACAACATCAACCGCATCGATCAACCCGTCGAGGGTTTCCCACTTTTGAACGCCAAATTCATCTTCAACCTGTTGTGCATTGTTTTCATCCGGATCAAAAAAACCTACCAGTTGATAAGCAGGAATCTCCTGAATACACTTCAGGTGTATTTTTCCCAAATGGCCGGCACCCAATACACCAATCTTTAGCATAGTCGCTCTTTTTTTGCAAAGTTAAGTTTTTAGACCTTTTGAATTTAGTATTTTCGTGAAAATTTTAACAACCTATGACCGACCCGCAACCAATTGATTCATACCGCCATCAGGGATTGAGGAAATTACTTGTTCAAAATATACGGCAAAAAGGTATTTCGGATGAACAGGTACTGACGGCCATGGAAAAAGTCCCCCGGCATTTCTTCTTTGACTCCTCGTTTTTAGAATACGCTTACGAAGATAAACCCTTCCCGATCGGCGCTGGTCAAACCATTTCACAACCTTATACCGTGGCCTTTCAAACCAGGTTACTTCAAATTAAAAAAGGGGAGAAAGTCCTTGAAATCGGAACCGGCTCAGGATACCAGGCTTGTATCCTGGCCGAAATGGGGGCCCGCGTTTTTACAATCGAACGACAAAAAACGCTTTTTGACAAAACCAGCAAATTCTTAATTCAACTCGGTTATAATACCATTAAAACTTTTTACGGGGATGGTTATAAGGGGCTGCCTGCATTTGCCCCCTTTGACAAAATGATCGTTACAGCTGCTGCGCCCTATATCCCCGACCTGTTGCTCGACCAACTCCGGGTCGATGGCACCCTGGTCATCCCTGTCGGACAGTACGACACCCAGATCATGACAACCATTATAAAAACTGCCAGTGGCTCATTTGAAAAAAAAGAACATGGCGTTTTCCGCTTTGTCCCAATGCTTGGCGACCGGGCCCGGGATAAATAAACCTACCGCATCACCCATCTGCGATGAGCCCTTCTGAAGAAAGCCCATCCCATACCAACCATCATCAGAATACCCCCGGCCCAGAGTACATTGATGTAAGGGTTCATGATTGCCCTGATAACAATATAGTCAGGATTATTCCCTACTGCTGATACATAGATATAATAGTCACGCAAGATGAAATGCCGGGTATCGGGATTATGGACGGCCCCCATCCTGGGATGTACATTGAGAGACGGGAAAAGAAAAAATTCCTGCGTGTATTTTCCCATTTTCTTTGTCAAAAATTCAACCCGATAAAAAGTAGTATTTCCCTGTTTTTGATTTCTGTCATACACTACATAAAAACCATCCATATACAACGTATCGCCCCGTATCAGCATCAGATTCTCCCGGTTGGTTTTCAAATCGCCCAGATCAAAACGCGATGTGTTAGCCGAAATGGTGGAAGAATTTGAAAAGGTTATTAAAACGCCCAATAAAAAAAATGCGAAACCCAAATGGGTGAAAATAGCTGGCCAATTGCTATGCTGTGAATTTTTATAAAAAAAGTTGCCGATCGATGAAAACAGAGCGAAAAAAATAAAATACAAAAACAAAATGAAATTCACCTGTGTCACGATCCCATTGATTATAAAAGGAATCGTTGTAAGTAATGAAGCAACAAGCGGAGGGAATAATTTCCGCAGAAATTTTCGGGATGTATTTAAACCATAGTTCAGTAACTGGCTTATGGCAATAAATCCGGCTATCAACATGGCGTAAGGCATTTGCCATCGGTTATAAAAACCAATCCTGTCAGATGGAGGTGCAATATTTGTATGAAAAAGAGTATTGAATACCGGAATGGAAGTTGTAAAAATAATCTGGAAAGCAGCCAACACCAATATAATTCCTCCAATAAACATCCAGAATTCACGGGAAAGGAGTACATCGGTTTTCAGAAACAGAAATTTCCGGATATGAATCCCGATCATTACCGTCATCCATCCGAAAAATATAACCAGATAAAGCAAAAGTTGTACTGTTAAACCATTGCTCCCGAATGAATGGGCCGATGTTTCGGCCAGGACACCGCTCCGGGTCAGAAAACTTGCATAAAGGACAAGTACATAGGATAATGTTGCAAATAAATAGGCTGCAAACAAAGCAAAATTCTGACGCCGTGAGATCAACATGAAATGTATCGCCGCCAGCAAAGTCAACCATGGAACCAGCGAAGCGTTTTCAACCGGGTCCCATGACCAGAATCCGCCAAAAGTCAGGGATACATAAGCCCAGGCCCCACCAAGTAAAATACCGGAGCCCAGCATCAGCAATCCAAGCAAAGCCCATGGGAAGGCCCTGGAAACCCAGGTATACATATCTTTTTTCAGAAATGAAGCAATAGCATATGCAAACGGGACAAGGGTAAGCGCATATCCAATAAACAATACCGGAGGGTGGATGGTCATCCAGAAATTTTCGAGCATCGGATTCAGTCCATTCCCGTCAGAAATTTTTGTAAGGTAATCGGGCATGGCGAAAATGGTACCCTCAACCGTATCAAGAGTCTCCCTGATGAGCATAAAAGGACTGGCGCCAATGGGGAAGCCAAAAATCCGGATGCCTAACAACAGAGCAGTTATGAATGCCTGAGAGATAGAAAAAACAACCATTAACGGAGATTCCCAGTTGCGCGATACTTTCAATAAAACCATACCAACAATCGCCTGGCTCATAGCCCAAAACAACAAGCTCCCTTCCTGACCAGCCCAAAAACAGGAAATAATATATCGTAACGGCAGGTCCATCGACGAATACTCCCAAACATAGGCGTATTCAAAACGGTGGTTCCATATCAGATAGTAAAGGACCACAGATACCAGGATCAGCGACAGGAGATGGATCAGATAAAAAAAACGGGCAGACCTGACAACAAAATTCTGGGCTTTCGGTCGATAAAAAGACCACAAATAGAAGATTGCGGCCATCATAGCTGCAATAAAACCCATCCAGATGAAAACTTTCCCCAACTCGCCCGGAAACAAATGCTCCCCGATATACTGAACAACCATAATTAAACCGTTATGCAGGACAAAATTAACCTTTTCATTGAGAGAGTGGATATAAAGGAACGATTATGGGAGGGCGATTATGGGAAACTCCTTTGTTTGTTGATAACTTAAAGTAATTTTGTTATTAACAAATCGGAACAACGTTGAAACAGGTTTTTTTTTCTTTTATATTCGCTTAAATTTCGTACAATGGTCAAAGTAGGTCTTATCGGAGGTACCGGATTGGAAAAACTGAACATTCTTCAACACGTTGAGGAGGTTACGATAGAAACCCCATACGGGAATCCCAGTTCATCCTTTTATCACGGAATATCCGACAGATTTGACGTTTATATTTTGTCACGGCATGGGCGGGACCATAGTATTCCCCCGACCCAGGTTAACTATCGTGCCAATATTCATGCATTGAAAGAACTGGGATGCCAGTACCTTATAGCTACCACAGCATGTGGGAGCCTGCGCGAAGAGATACATCGCGGCGATCTTGTTATCCCCGATCAATTTATTGATTTTACCAAACTTAGAAAAAATACTTTTTTTGACCATTTTAATCCTGGCCAGATGGGACATACCCCCATGGCAGATCCTTTCAACAAAAATCTCAGGGATCTGCTTATTACAACCTGTCAGGAGCTGAAATTATCTTTCCACCCACGGGGAACCATTGTCACCATTGAAGGTCCGCGGTTTTCAACCCGGGCTGAATCGAAGATGTTCCGGATTCTGGGCGCAGATATCGTAAACATGAGTATTGCCACCGAAACCAGCCTGGCAAATGAAGCCGGAATACCGTATGCCGTAATAGCGCTTTCTACCGATTATGACTCATGGAAAAATGATGAAGAACCGGTGACCTGGGATAGTCTCCTCCTTGTTTTTCAGGAAAATGTCAAACATGTAACAAACCTGTTGATGCATATTTTAAAAACAGATCAATTTCTTTAACCTGAATTATTCATAAAAAAAAGGAAAAGTTTGTTAACTCATTGATATTTA
>DYSO01000093.1 GCA_020718225.1 Draconibacterium orientale
CAATAAACCTCTGATTTACTGAAAGTTTGAGGATTTCTTACAGACACTATTTAAGTAACGATAAAAACAGAAGAGTTATGAAAAGAATAATGGTTTACACAATGATTATGGTGCTTTTAAGCATGGTTGCCTTAGGGCAAAAAGGCCAGCAGGTGCCGTTTGATGAAATTCAAAAGATTGCCAACCGGAATGCGCAGGCGCTTTGGGGAGATGCTTCCCCCGATGAACCAATTCCCTATTATGGTTTCGATGATGAAATTGTAGCCTGGCAGTTTAATTTTTCTATTGGAAAAGCATTTCCTGAAACGAAAGGCCTTAAAGAACAATGTATTGCTGCAAAGTTAAACGGCGATGCCACCAATCAATGGGGCAACGGGAAGTTTGGAAGGATTTTGATGAGCGCCCGCACCGATATGCCGGTTATTATTGAGCATGCCAACATGTTGTCGTTTGAGTATGCCGAAGCTGGAAGAATAAGGCAACTCATGCAAAAAGCAAGTTTAAACGCCGATATTCAACCATCAAAGAGCTATTATTTTGGGCTTTTTAATATCTGGTACGAGTACCCGGGAAATGGAGAAATGCATTACATCTGCCCCGCGCCTGCCAAAGGCGTCATTTCTGAAACAGATTTTTTGGCCAGAAAAGCCAAAGCAAAAAACACCTTTAAATCATCGGATTACACCGTTGAATGGGAAAAATACAAGGCGGGATTTGTCCATCCGGCTAAAGGGGACACTTACGTCCCTTACTACGAGTACATGCCGTTTATCGACTGGAGCTATGGTTGCAGCCCAACAGCCGCCATGATGCTGATTGCCTATTACGATTACCGTTCCGTAGTTGCTTCCAGTAAATTTCCATTCATGGTTGTCAACACTTTCGACCGGTGGGATGGTATTCAGGAAGAACAGGATTACTATGTTTGTGGAACGCACCGTCAGTTGGCCATTCAGATGGACACGGATACAATATACGAAGGGTTGTCATATACCTGGAATATTGACGATGGGCTGGAAGCCGTAACCAACGGCAGCTGCGGTTATAATTTTGATGTTGTAAACCGCTACGATTTGCCCTGGACATACCTTAAAAGGGAAATTGATGAAAACCGCCCGGTATTGAACCATTCATACAACCTCGAACACACCTTTTGCGCGGTTGGCTACAATGACGCAACCAATAAAATCATTGTGCATAATACCTGGGATTATGGATTGAGTTGGGTGGATAAAACGCATGCCGATGTTTTGACCAAGGCACAGCCGGGCGGTTCAAAAGGGCATCACGTCCGGATTTTAGAACCCGTTGGCGACCGGAGATACAACAGTGATGGCCAGGGCGAGGATTATTACGCCGATAATTATGCCGAAATAACATGGGAATCCGATTGTTACAATACCGGAACCGTTGAAATTCTATATTCGACTACGGGTGGGCACAGCTGGGATGAAATCTGTGAAACCGAAAACGACCATTTGTACAATTGGCATATTCCGGCTGGCATCAATTCGACCGAATGCAGAATACTGATTTATCTGAAAATTGATGATGACTATGTAGGGGCAGACTGCAGCCCGCAAAACTTTAAAATCCATGCCGACAGTCCGCCCCCGACAATGGTCAGCGAACATCTTTATTCCACCGACAGCCTTTCGCGCTACTACCATTTTCAACATGCCGAACCCTCCTGGGCGGCCATCGGCGCAAAATCCGATTTTGGTTATTGTAACTGGGAAATTCAGCTTTTCAATAACACCAATTTTAATCAGACACCTGTTTTTTATTCAACTTTTGGCGGAATAAACAACTTCATGGTTGTTGATGGAAACCATTACCCGTCAACTTTACGTGGGATAAAAATAAGACCCTTGGCAGACGATGAACCCGTAAAACTCGAATATGAGGGTGGTAACGAAAATCTTGTTTTTGGAAACAACGGCCCTTATACATGGGAGGGCTCCGAAATTGTGGAAATGAAGGATGTTCATCTTGCACCGGGAAGGTATTATTTTGAACTCGTAACAACGAGTGGCTGGCCCGATTTGGGAATGGCATTATTTAGTTCTACCGACGGACAATTTTTAAAACATCGTGCCGAAAACATTGCCTTTGCCGATTACACCACCGGTAACCAAACCGAATCGTTCAACGTAACCATTACCCAGGAAGATGACTATGGCCTGTGTATTTTTTCAAACCGGAACGAAGCCGGAACTTACACACTGAAAATTATGGATGCCTTTATCTGGACAGGCGAAGTATCATCCGACTGGCACAACCCCGATAACTGGAGCGGCCACCTGGTCCCCGACGTCACCTCGAAAGTGGTTCTTACCGGCGATGGCCACGATACCCATATTACAAATGCCAATGCCTTTTGCGCCCAACTGAATATTTTGCACGATGGCAGGCTTTACATAGATAACCACAACCTTACCGTTAACGGAAATGTAACACTGAACGGATGGCTTTTAATTACCAACGCCGCTTCACGGATGTCGTACTATGGCGATTTTGTTGCCAATCAGTACAGCTATCTGGAATTAGCTGCCAACTCGGGAATTTATGCTTATGGCGACTGGACTTATGAAGAAAACTCCTACATACAGTTGGGTCATGGTTTTGTGGATTTTAAGGGAACCGGAAACTCAATTATTTATTCAAAATCAGAAAATTCCTGGTTTTACGATATAAAAGTGAGCAAAACCGGTGGCGCCTTTCTGGCTTACGACAATTGCATCGGCATTGAGCCTTTACGGATTAAAAACCAGTTTGTGCTTTACGATGACGCCGTCTTTGTGCAGTACACCATGAACGATGTCATTTTTGAAGGCCCCTTCCTTAGTTATGCCGGCAGCCATTTTTATTTCCAAAACGGAACCCAACGTTTTGAAAGAGAGGGAACGGGTGGAATTTCCATTTTCAGCGAAAGCGGAAGCTACTTTAACGATGTGGTAATAAGCGTGGATGATTGGGTTGGATTATCTTCAGATATCGAAATCCGGGGCGACTTGCTCTTAGAAGACGGGATGTTCAGAACGCAGGGTTACGATGTTTCCATCAAAGGCAACTGGTATAACAATTCCGGATTCGACCACGACAATTCGAGGGTAATCTTTAACGGAACAGGAAATCAGGAAATTACGGCATCTAACTTCTGGGAACTCGAATTAAACAAACCTTCGGGCGAATTGCGGGTACACGAATCCACTGTTTCAGTTCAACACTATGATTGGACGCAGGGTACCGTGCGCGTGAACGGGGGCTGGTTTCAGTTAAACGACCTGGAAGACCCCGGAATTTACGGAACAGTTATTCTCACCAGTGGTCAGTTAGACCTTCACCAACTACCCGACGAATACCTCGATTTAAATGGAAATTTACAAATTTCGGGTGGTGAAATGAATATTTATGGCGGGAATGGCGACAGTTACTGGCCATATTCGGCAAACGCTTCTTTCACCATGAGCGACGGAACCCTCGATTTAAAATCGAACGGTTTACGAATTCATAATTCTGCAACTTATTTATTAACTGAAAATATTACAGGCGGCGTTATTAAAATTAATGGTAATCTGACTGTAGCCCGCACCGATTTTAACCCTGCCGGAGGAACTATTTATTTTTACGGATATACCGAAGACGCCACCGTTTCGGTGGCCACAGGCAGCAATCTTTTCAACCTTGAATTGGATAAAAGCAGCAAAGCGCCAGAAGCCCTTGTCAAGACGCTTACAGCCTCGGGAACCCTTGATTTGAACGGTGATTTTATCATTTCAGGCGGAAATTTTGAAGCCCCGACAAAGATGTACATCGGGGGATTATTTGTTAACAACCAAACCGCGGCACATTTCGATGAACTGACAAGCGAAGTAATTCTCGATGGCCCTGTTGACCAGGAGTTCAACCAGGAAGAAACGTTTTATAAATTAACCATCAACAAACCTTCCGATGGAACCGTTGCTGTTGCAGACGATGTTGCCTTAACCATTACAAACAAATTATTTGTTGACCGTGGAAATCTGACTTTTAACCCCGGAAGTTCACTTTTATTAGACGGGAATTTTGATGCAGATTATCTGGGAAACGTATTCTTTAACGGCATTGCGGGAAATGAAATTGCTGTTACCAATGCTTCGAAAGGCTGGTATAATTTTGATGTTTCGTCGGGTGGGGTTATTTCGGCCAACAACACGGTCTTTTCTGGTATGGCCGGCGATGGAATTTACATTCACAGCGGCGCTTATGTAGATGCCGGTAACGCATTTACCGAATGTTCCTTTAGCGATGGGTATCCCGGCGGGTCATTAATAAGATGGGAAAATGGCGCTGATGTTGTGGTCCATCGTGCAGTATTTCCATCCAATACCACCGGAAGCGCTTATAATGTGAGCAAACCCAATAATTTTGGCCATGTTTATTTTAATGAAGCCACCGGCCCCTTTGCCGGAGCTGCTTTTGAAAACGATCCATTTTCAAGGATTGATTGGGAATATGTAGCCCCCTTCACGTTGCCTTTTAATGAAAACTGGGCTTCCGGTTCTTTTGAAACCCAGCGTTGGGTCCCCGAAGGCGAAAACTGGATGATCTCCGGCGCATGGGGAAACCCGCCGCCATCGGCAGATTTTCATTTTTACCCACGCATTTACAATTACTCCGTCCCGTTAAGAAGTTATTTGCTGGATGGCACAGATGCTAACGGAATTCATGTGAAATACGACATCCGATATGTAAACTACAGCGCTACCACCCTCGAACAATTTAAGGTACAGGTTGTATTGGAAAACGGCGACTTTATTACCCTGGCTACCTACAACAATACCGCAGGTACTTTTGGTTTTATAACCGAAGAAATGGATGTTCCCGATTTTGCAGATGGAGAAATCTTTTACCTCCGGTTTACAGCTTTTGGCGTCGATTCATGGAGTATCGACGGCTGGTTTATCGATAATATTGAAGTTTCCGGAATACCGGTTGAACCCGCAAAACTTACCGGTTATGTTTTTAATAATATGACCAGCCAACCCGTTGAAAATGCTTTGATTGCCCTCGACGGGACCGCTTATTCCGCGTTGAGCCAACCCGACGGGCAATATACCATCCATAATATCGTACCCGCTACTTATAATATAACGGTTACCGCCGCGGGTTATGAACCGGCTACGCTCGAAGGGCTTGAAATCCTGCCAGGAGAAAACGTACCTGAAAATTTTCTCCTGACACCCATCCCCCCTTCCTATTGCACCGAAGATTTGTATTTATATGGCTGTACTTCGGGTGAGGGACTGAATTATTTTAATCTAAACACCATCCTGAACCCATCGTCGGGTTGCAGTCCAAACAGCTTTGGCGATTTCACGACACAAACAACCAATATAGCGCGTGGATATCTTTATGATGTATTTTTTGCATCCGAATCAAACAGTCAGTATGTTTCATTATGGATTGATATGAATGATAATTTTGAATTTGAGATTGGGGAACAACTCCTGAACAGTTTTGTCCTGATCGATTCAGGTGTAATTTATAGCGCCCATATCTCAATTCCTTCCGATGCCGCAACGGGTGAACACCGGTTGCGGGTCCGTACCAACAACGTTGGTTTATGTAACGATGCATGCGCCCAATATGAATACGGGGAGACTGAAGACTATACGGTAGTCATCAAAGATGCGGTTCTGTCAGGGTCATTGGTGGCCACACTTTCCGATCTGTCAAACGACGGGCCGGTATCCGGCGCCACCGTACTTCTTGAAGGAACCAATTGGTATGGGATCACCGAAGAAGAAGGGATCTGCCTTATTCAAAGCATCTCCCCCGGAACCTATACTATACGCATTACTGCCGATGGTTTTCATACCGTGTATCGCGAGAGTTTTGCCATTGCCGGAAATCAGGTGAATTATCTAACGGAAGCCATGATCCCCAATCTTGCGGTCAACATTACACTACCGGAAATCCTGATACACAATGACGAATCTGAATGCTATGCAGCTACCGACACCATGATTGTTGCAGGAAATGGCACAAACTTCACGATTGAACCCGGAGGAGCGGCAGAACTGGTGGCCGGAGAGGTTGTACACCTGCTGCCCGGAACCCTCGTTGAAGAAGGAGGATACCTGCTTGTACGCATCACTGCCAGCGGCGATTATTGCTCCATCCAGGAACCGTTCGTGGCCAGCTTTGTCGACCCCCCACCGGCTGAAAATACCGATGTGGCGCCTTACCAAAACCAATCCTTCTTTAAGATTTATCCCAATCCCTCAACCGGTCGCTTTACCCTTGAACTAACAGAAAGCGTTACCTCCGATGATGTTGTTGTTGAGGTCTTCAACCTGATGGGAGTACTGATCCATAGAAAAGAATTTCCGGGAGCAGTGAATTATATCATTGACCTTGAAAATGTTACACCAGGAATTTATATGATTAAAGCAATGCGGGGAAATGAACTCGGCTCCAAAAAGCTGATTAAAAAATAATCGGACATTGGATCGAATCTATTTACTAACTTTGATCTTTATGTTCTGCTATTTTAAACCCTGGTTGGCGCCTCCATGGAAATTATCACAAAGGAAGCAATTGGTTATATTAAACCCATCGGCAGACTGGATGCCAATACCAGCAATCAACTTGATTTCGAACTATTAAGTCTTTGTAGAAGTGGCCGTGATATCATTGTTGATTTGGCGGAGTGCCCCTACGTATCGAGCGCCGGGATCAGGATCCTCTTAAAAGCAAAAAAAGAATTACACGCAGGGCAAAACGAGCTTTTTCTGACCGGTGTTCTCCCGATCGTATTTCAGGTATTCGAGATTGCCGGACTTCAACACATTTTCCGTTTCGAAACCAGTAAAGAGTCTGCTTTGGCCATCATTCAGTCTGGCGGGAAATATAAACCCGATCCCGTTGAGATTTCTATCGGCCAGCAAAGATTGTCATATCAACCATCAGAGGAAGAAAAAATAACCCTCCAACTTTGTATGGCCCCGGAAATTTTAAGCTATCGTGAGCTCGGTTTCGCCCTGGGTTTTGGATCACTTACGGATGCCGAAACGCCTGGAACAGTTGGCCATGACTTCTTTGTTACCTTTGGTAATGGAACCGGGTTTTTACCATCAAATCCATCGTTGGACCCCGACTTCAGAATTACTTCCAATCCGGTAAAGACAGGTATTCCGGTTTCCGAGGCGCTCTCTTTCGGAGAGAAACCAACCGGTTCATTGAAGTTGACAGCGCCCGGGATTCTCTCGTTCCTTGAGCTTTACAGGGGTATCCGCGATTTGAGAAAAAAAACTTCTGAAAAAAATTCTGTTGCCCTTCTTCTCCTGGCCAATACAAATAAAAACGACCCTTCGCTGAGCCTCATTTTACCTTATGATGCCAAATTGACCAAAGTGGTTTTTGAAAACCAGTTAAACCATTTTAAACGCCACCTGTCGGAAAACACCCGGGGTGATGGTTTCATCGGGATCACCTTTCAACTGTCGGAGCTTGACCTTCCGGAACATAACCATTCGCTCCCTGGAATTATTCTCAACCACCTGACATTTGAAAACATTACAGCCGTCAACCCTTTCAATTCGGGTATGGTCCTCGAAAACCCCGTTGCCTGGATGTTTGACGCCAACACTTTCATCGATGGCAGGGAAAAAAGGTTAATCATTGAAACCAGACCCGGTTTGGTTTTTGAACCACACAAAAAATTCCTGGCCCGGCTGCTTTATACCGATTCGTCGAAATTATTGATCGAACCCCTTCATGGAGGATTCTCCGCACAAACTTTCCATGTCACTTCCTTCGACCATGAGGACCGGAAAATGCGGCCTACCGTTCTAAAAATCGCCCACCGGGAATTGATATCCCGGGAATCGGAACGATGCCAGCAATTCGCCCTTCCCTACATTTTTAATAATTGTGCAGTGGCCCTTGGATCAGCGTATTATGGCGAAACCATGGCGCTTCGCTATAATTTCGTAGGGATTGGCGGTGAAGCAAATCAACTGAAATGGCTTACGCATTATTACCTGAATTCAGATATTTCTTTCCTGGAGCCCCTTTTCGATAAAATTTTTCTCCAGATACTGAAACCCTGGTACGGTCAGCCTGTAGCTAAAACCTTATACCCTTTCAGGGACCATGACCCTACCTTTACCTTTTTCCCTCACATCTTTGAAACCGTCAAAACGTTATTTTCCATCTCAGCCGACGAACCGTACATTTCACTTCCGGAAACGGATCAGCCCATTCTGAACCCGTTTTGGTTCCTGAAACATGAATATGCCCGTCATCGCGACCAGGGCATTGAATATTTGAGCGGAATATGCCATGGCGACCTGAATATGCAGAATATCCTGCTCGATGAAAGCATGAACGTATATCTCATCGATTTCTCTGAAACCAAACCCCGGTCGGTTATTTCCGACTTTGCACGGCTCGAAGCCATTTTCATGATCGATAATGCTCCGGTTGCCGATGAAACCGATATGGCCAATTACCTTGAATTCATCCGCATCTTCTATAAAACGGAACATCTGGACGAAATCCCCGAAGTCAAATACAGAGGCAGTCATACCGGCAAAATTGATAAAAATGTAGCCCTGACCCTGAAAATGAGAAGATATGCACTTGAAAGCGCCCGGGGAAACCCCGATATGACCCTGTACTTTTTTGCCCTGCTCGAGTGGATTCTGCCAATCATCTGCTATCTGAGCCTGCCAATGCCCCAACGGCGCTTATCAGTGCTCGTTTCTTCCATCCTGTGTGAGAAGATCCTGACAGTCGGACAGAGGTAATATCTCTATTTATCGTATACGAACCCTATAAAAATATCAAAATGCAAAAATCATTCACAGTCTCCGGTTACCTGGTCCATCGCTTACAGGAGATCGGCGTTAACCATCTTTTCGGAGTTCCGGGCGATTACAACCTCGATTTTCTTGATGATGTAATGATCAGTCCCATTCGCTGGGTCGGAAATTGCAACGAACTCAATGCAGGCTATGCCGCCGACGGATACGCAAGGCTGAACGGGATCGGTGCGGCTGTTGTAACCTATGGCGTCGGAGGGATGAGCATCCTCAATGCCGTGGCCGGGGCCTATGCCGAGCATGTGCCGATGATCGTGATCAACGGAGCGCCCGCGGCCCGGCGCCGTGAATCCGAAGCAATGGTCCATCACCTTGTGGCACACTACTATCTGCAATTAGAGATCTTTAAAAAAATCACTGCCGATGCAGCCATGCTCACCGATCCCTTTACGGCTCCCAATGAAATCGACCGTGTCCTGCGAAGTTGTCTTACCAGCAAGTTGCCTGTCTATATCGAACTTCCTTGCGACATCGTACGTGCTTCGTGCAAAGCGCCCGTGAAAGCCCTTACGGTAACATCGGCAGTATCAAACCTCGACAGTCTTGCAGAGGCGGTGAAAGAGGCGGCAGGATTGCTGCAAACCGCCGCTAACCCGATCATTCTTGCTGGTATTGAGCTCTTACGGTTTAAACTCGGCAGTGAAACGCTCAGGCTTGTTGAAAGTTCGGAGATCCCCTTTGCCACAATGTTAGGGAGCAAATCGGTGTTGCCGGAACTCCATCCCCAATTCACCGGTATTTATCAGGGTGGATGGAGTAAAAAACATGTCCAGGCCCAGGTGGAGGAGTCGGACTGTCTGCTATCGCTTGGCGCCTGGATGACCGATCTCGACACCGGACTTTTTAGTATTAACCTCGATAAGCGCCACATGATTGAAGTTGGACAGGGGAAGGTCCGGATCGGAGGGCATTTCTACCCGCAGGTGGAGTTAAGCGATTTCATCCGAGAACTCACTTCCCAGGTACAGCCCAGATCGTACCTTACCTCACATCCGGCGCTCTCCTATCAACCCAAACAACCTTTCATCCCCAGACCTGCATGTGAACTCACGGCAACCCGGCTATATGATTGCCTGAATTACTACCTCGATGACCAGATGGTGCTATTGTCGGAGCCGGGCGACGCCTTTTGTGCCACCCCGGAGTTCCATATCGAAGAGGCAGAAAATTTTATCGTTCAGTCATACTACTGTTCCATCGGATTCTGCACTCCGGCAGCATTGGGGGTATCGCTTGCCCGTCCAGGAAAACGACCGGTCATCCTTACCGGCGATGGCGCATTTCAGATGACCGCACAGGAGCTCTCTACACTGATCCGCGAACGGTGTCCTGCAATTTTCGTACTTGTCAACAACGACGGCTATCTGATCGAACGCAAACTCCACCAGGACGGAGCATACAACAATCTGCAGATGTGGCGGTATGCCAGCTTACCGGAGGCTTTCGGCGGATCGTCATTCGCCACCGGGATCCACGTCACTACAGAAGAGGAACTCAATGATGCTTTCAAACTGGCATTGTCAGAACCCGGCCGGCTGATCTTCATCGAAGCATTCCTCCCCAAAAGAGACTGTTCACGGGGCCTCGAACGGTTGGGTGAATCGTTCAGGAAAAGTCAGCAAAAGTGAACGTATCGGTAAGCAGAATATGATCATTATGCGCCATTTTTGCATATCCGCAGAACTGTAATTGTAAAATTCACGATTCATCTCACTGGCAATCAGTCTTTTTTGAAAAAGGTTCACCCCATCAATATCATTGACATCCACATGGAACGGTTCCGTATTCAGGCTGATCAGCGAGGTCCGGGCAAAATAGTGGATGTGGGCCAACCCGTCGTTTTTATAGTTCCCCAGATCAAAGGCGTCCCTGGTGACACAACTTCCCAGTATAAGAATATTCATCAGGGTATTGAAAAATTTTCGGATCTCATGCCAACTAATAAAAAACCACCTCTGTTATATACCTGTATGTGGTTCATTTTAAGTCCGAGCAGGTTTATGACCAGGTATTCATCGGGCACAGCAACAACGATGGCGGGCGTTTGCTGGGCAAGGAGTGAAGCTGCAAAAAGCAGCAGGCATCGCAGGAGGCAGGCTACATTTGTGATCATATCAGTAGTGTTGAGCGTTCAGGATTTCAGGGTTACCATCAAGGGGGAATAATCTGCGTGGTATATCTTGTTTCATGGCTCGAAGATCGTACAATCCTGAAAGTTTAAAAACATATGGATCCTATATCAGGTTTTGAGGTTTATTGTTGAGATATTTTTCAATATCTTTGACCATAACGTAAAAAAACCCAACCAAAAATCAACGAACCATGAGATCAATATCTTTTTATCTTGCAGTTACGGTAATATGTCTTTCATTCGCCGGATGTAATCAGAAAAAGGAAACCACCGCCATTGTTCCGGGGTACAACAAAGCTGAACTTACCTCTTTGATCCTTGTGATGGAACGCGCCTACGACTCAGCCGATATAGGCGGTTTTAAAACGCCCGAACCAGCGGGAATCAAACAAGTTTTCCGCTCAAAGGTTTCTCCGTTGATGAACCGCTTTGATGTATGGAATACCAGTGATAATAAAGCTGTGATTGCGATCAGGGGGTCTATCGTGGACCCGGGAGGCCTGAGTTTTACGGCTGCATTTTACAGTCCGATGGTCCCTGCAATTGGAAAGATTAAAATATCTGAGACTAAAACCTTTGACTATAAATTAGCCGAACTGCCGGGTGCAGCAGTACACCTGGGCATGTTGCTTGGTCTTGCGCACATCTCCGATGAACTCGTGAGCCAGATCAAAGAACAGTATGATAAAGGCATGCGTGATTTTATTCTTCTCGGCCACAGCCAGGGAAGTGGTATCGGATTTCTTGCCACATCGTATATCCGTTATTTGCAAAAAGAGGGCAAACTGCCAACCGATTTTCGCTTAAAATCTTATTTAGTGTCTGTAAGAAATCCTCAAACTTTCAGTAAATCAGAGGTTTATTGTT
>DYSO01000241.1 GCA_020718225.1 Draconibacterium orientale
AAACAAATCTTGTAACTTGTTGGTCTGTAAAGATCAGGTCAGGAGTTCTGAATTTATATCACCCCTTCGGGGTTAATCGTCTGTTTGCACGATTTTTTCTATAATAATTACAGCCCTTCGGGCTTCAGATGACACTGGCGGTTGATACTTATGAAAAAATCTAAAAAATGTCATCCGCCATCGAATGGTTTTTTTGGGTGAATCGTTAGGCCTGTCTTGATGAACAAATTCATCGGCACATCAAAATAAGATTTAGCCGATATTTTCTTTAACCACTGTACCTTGTCACATTTCCTTTTATCATGCACTTACCAGCTCATTTTCAATCCTTTGTCCCAATTCTCGGATATGAGATATTTTGAATAAAAAAATAATTAGTAACTTGCGCCCAGTATTAACCAAAAACAATTCATTATGAGGAGAATTACTTTCCTGCTGTTATTTTTATCCATAGCAGCAACCACGTCGTTTGGCGGAGGTTATCAGGTAGGTTTGCACAGCATGCGGAACATCGGCATGGGACTTATCGGGACATCACTCTCTTACGACGCCAGCAGTTTGTTTTATAATCCCGGGGGAGCCGCTTTTGTCAATGAGAAATGGAGTTTTTCCGGTGGTGTCAGCTTTCTGATGGCACGAACCACTTTTCAACCGAAGGATGCTATGGAACAATATCATCTGGAGCATCAGATCAACACCCCTTTATACTTTTACGCTGCCTTCAAACCCACCCAGAATCTGAGTGTCGGTTTGGCCGTTAACACCCCTTATGGGAATGGTTTATCCTGGGGAGATAACTGGCAGGGCCGTTATCTGATCCAAAATTTAAAATTCAGCGCTTTTACTTTTCAACCCACCGTTTCCTATAAGTTCAAGGATATCATTGGCATTGGGGTTGGCCTTGTTTATGCTTATGGATCTGTCAATCTCAATAAGGCAATTCCTTTGCAGGGCTCTACCGGCGATGGCGCGATGAGCATTGAGGGAAGCACCGGGAATTGGGGATTTAACGCAGGGATCATGGTACATCCCTTTGAAGGTTTCAGCATCGGCGTTGATTACCGTTCAAAGATTGAAATGAAGCTCAAAGGCGCCACAGCTACTTTTTCGGTACCCACATCGCTGAAATCGCAATTTCCCGACAATAAAGTGGATGTCATGCTCCCGCTTCCTGCAAACCTTGATTTCGGGGCATCTTACGAATTTGGTAAAGATAAACAATGGATGGTCGGTATCAATCTCTGCTATGTTTTCTGGAATACCTACGACTCGCTGATTTTTGATTTTGAGACAAAGACCCCGGCGGTTAACAGAACAGCAACGCCAACCCTGTACGAAAGCAAACTCATCCCCCGCATCGGGGTCCAGTATAAAATGAGCGAGTTGCTCACCCTTCGCCTTGGCGGATATTATGACCCCTCACCGGTTAAAGACGATTACCTTAACCCACAAACCCCCAGCAGTAACCAGATCGGGATGACCTGTGGTTTGTCCCTCTATCCTGTTAAAGGGCTCAGCATCGATGCGGCATTCCTTTATATCATGGGTTCAGAAAGGACCGGGACCTACAGCCCCGATAACTTCGCCGGTACTTACAACAATGCGGTTTACAGCCCCGGAATTGGTTTGACTTATAATTTTTAACCTTTAAACATGAACATTATGAAAAAAATATTTTTCATCCTTTTTTCTATTGCCCTTTTCACCGCCTGCGAGCGAAAAATTAACGAATTTTCCCCATCGGCCAACGGCTTGGACTTTTCAAAATTTGTCGCTGTGGGAAATTCGATGGTTGGGGGTTTTACCGACGGGGCCTTATATTTATCCGGACAAAAGAATTCGATCCCGAATATTATGGCTACTCAGTTTCAATCTGTCGGCGGTGGAACCTTTATCCAGCCTTTGATCGGGACCGAAAACGGGGTTGGGTTTCAGGCTATCCCGGGAGGGATTTATTGTTATACCAAAATGGTATTGAAAATCGTCCCCGACAAAGATTGTTCGGGAAACCCCACAGGCACTGCATCGCTTAAGCCGGCTTTTGCTGTTGAAAATCCCAGCCAGAGCGAACTCCAGCAGCAATTGTTTGCCCCTCCTACGGTAGCCGGGCCCTATAACAACATGGGTGTCCCCG
>DYSO01000094.1 GCA_020718225.1 Draconibacterium orientale
TAACCTGTTTAACCTGTTTAACCTGTTTAACCTGTTTAACCTGTTTAACCTGTTTTAACCTGTTTTAACCTGTTTTAACCTGTTTATCCTGTCAATCCTCCACCATAAGCCTGTTCTCCACCACCCGGTTGTTATATTGCTGAATGACAGCCTTGATAAAAAGCTCCAGCTTATCCCGTTCTTCCGGATTTTTGGTGACCAGATTCAATTTCTGAAGCGGGTCCTTACGCAAATCGTATAGCGCGGTGGATCTATCGCCATCAAATTCCAGATAATAGCCATCCTTAACCAATCCGTATAACCCGCTGATAAAATGAATGGAGAAATGAACTCCCGTTGAATCAAACAAATCGGCGCCAAAGGCTACAAAATCCTTTTCATAACCAAGATGGTTCAGCACTGTCGGCATGATATCGGTCTGCTGGGCAACCACTCCCGATTTTCCCCGAAGGTCACTGCCCGGTTTGAAAAACAACAGCGGAATGGCATATTGTCCCACATCCGACCTGTAATAAGGATAATAACCTTCGGAAGTGTGATCGGCAGTAATCACGAAAAGTGTGTTTTTATACCATGGCATGTGTTTGATGGTATAAAAAAATTGCTTCAGCGAAAAATCAGTATACATGATGCTCTGCTGAATGGGTAGTTTTCCCTTTCGGAAGATGTTTTGATATTTGCCGGGTACAAAATAGGGATGATGCGACGACAAGGAGAAAATAGCAGCAACAAAAGGTTGCTTGAAATCTTTCAGGACCCGCGCGGTGAACTGAAAAAATTCCTCATCCCGGATCCCCCATTTACCATCGTAATCCTTCTCATTGTTATATTCACTCCTTCCATAATAGCGATCAAATCCGGTCATCTTTGTATAAGCGTCAAATCCCATGGTACCATTGGTCCCGCCATGAAAAAAAGCGGTTGCATAGCCTTTGGCCCGAAGCAAACCGGCAATGCTGGTATATTTATCGCCGGCGTAATTCGACTGGATAAACGATTCGTCCATCAGCGAAGGGATCCCTGATAAAATGGAAGGAATTCCCTGGATGGAGGTCTTTCCGTTGGCATACGCATCAAAATAAAACCCATGCCGGATCAATGAATCCATAAACGGCGTAAATCCCTGATAACAACCGTTTTCAAACGACCGGTTCAGCGAACCGATATGTTCCTTCGAAAAACTCTCCAGGATGATGAACATGACGTTCAACGGTTTGAAGCCTTTGGAGCTTCCCCGGTGGATTGGAGAATAAATTTTTGCCAGCTCCGTTTCTTTCCGGAACCAGGTCACCTCCTTCAGGGATTCATTACGGTATGTTTTGACCAATGCAAAGGGGGTATTTAAAAGCAGTGGAATGTTTTTAGCCGAAGTATAACTTCCTGCTGTTACCAGGCCGATCGGACGCAATTGCAAACCGCCCCGCACGCCTATCACCGAAAGAGCGGCAATAATCACAAATAATATAGCATTGATGCTATAAAACCTGAAATCAAAACCTTTTTTTGCCGTCGCCGGAGCCACTACCCTGAACCGGGTTGCAATCCAGACAAGAAGGACAATAAAGAGGATCCAGATAATGGCTACATACCAAAAATCTTTCAGGAACTGAGGGATTAACTTATTAAAATCGCCCCCCACCCCTAAATACTGGAAAATATCGGCGGTAGTGCGTTTCAGGGTAAAACGGAAATAGATGGAATCGATAAAATTTCCCATCAGGGCCAGGATGTTGAGCGAATAGTAAAAAATATTGGCGATAATCTGATAGGCTTTATGGTACCTGAATTTAAAAGGGACCGAATTCATCAGGATGAAAGGGGCATTGACCATAAACAAAGCCGAAATGTCGAACCGGATACCAAGCAGAAATATCCGGAAGGTCTCAGACAAGGTCAGGGAAGAATAATATCCACAGTTTAAAAAATAGAACAGGATGCGTGAAAGAAAGAGAAGCGCCAGCATCAGCAGCAATTTCATGAACATCGCCATGTGGATGTTGCCCCGAAACCAGCCTCCCTTCTTTTTGCCTTTACTTTGCGAATAACGTACCGGTTTTCTTCGTGCCATTATCTGATTATTAAGGTGCAAAGGTAAGGAATGGGTATATACGATTTACGATTTACGATTTACGATTTACGATTTACGATATACGATTTACGATATACGATTTACGGGTGGTAAAAGTGAAAGCAATCGGGAAAGTTTTCATTGAGTATTACAGGAGTAACCGGTTACTTCACGCGGGTTGTGGCCCAGCTATCGGAATATGCCGAAAAAAAACCGACAGCGCCATCGCTGATATTACCAATCACGTTTGCCGGGGGACCGGAAAAGAAGGGGATACTGTATCCGGCTTCGCGTACCTGTGAAATGAAATTATAATACTCTTTTGTTATCCCTGACATCTGAAGTTTGACCTTATCCCCGGGCCGCAACGTTTCCCAATAATGGTCGTTGTTGATGTAAACAGCAGTCGCGCCATAGATGTAATTTCCGTTAAAATAGCGGTCATCTGTTATGGAGACTTTCCAGATTGAATCGGTCATAAGGGTATCGTTCCGGTAATAATGAAACATGTAATAATTAACCTCATCGCCCGGATCCTGCGCCCATAGCTTAATTTCCCAGAAACCTTTTTTTCCCCAGTCGGGTTGAAAAGTGACGGCAATGGAATCCAACCGCGCAACACTGATCATTTTACAGGAAGAAGAATATTGTGTACGGTCGTCAATTTTTTCGGGCAATTCAATATTCAAAGTATATGTTTTACCGATCTGGCCGGCAAACGATGAGTCAGTCTGGTACAACCCTGAAAAGCCCGGGTCGGTTTCGCTGAGCAAATATTCATTCGATCCATCGGTAAGCCAAGCCACGGCATTGACCACTCTGGGAGCGGGTTCATTAAAGAAATAATCGGCAGTTTTTGTCAGATAGATACCATAAGCCCCTGTGTCATTCGAAATGCCTCCATCAACAACCAGGCGGGTGTAGGTTTCGTCGAGACTTATATCAATACGTTCGGTGCATGCCGTAAAAAGGATCGGCAACAACAGAATATAGAATAACAATCGATTCATATCAGGGGGATTAAAAATGGAAATTAAAGGTTATGGAAGGGACAATTCCAAAGAGGTAAACCTTTTCGGCATGGGTAACATTGGAATTTTCCGTGTCCTGTACAAAATTGACCGACCATGTATTATGGCGGTTATAGACATTATAAACAGAAGCATTGATATCCCAGTTAAATTTCCTTCCCTCCCGCTGTTTGGATGAGAAGGTGATTGAAAGGTCAAGCCTGTTGTAATCGGGATAGCGGTAAGCATTCCGGTCGCTGTATATAGGGATGACCTTTCCGCCAATCTCAGCGCGCCCGGTCGGAAATGTTGCAGGGTTGCCGGTTGCAAAAACCCAGTTTGCTGAAACAGACCACCTTGGATGAAACTGATAATTACCCACAATGGCTATGTTATGCGGCTTGTCATAAGGCGCCGGATAAGGATCCCCATTGTTTATTTCTGCAATCTGGCGCATGCTCCGCGAATAGGTATAACTGATCCACCCCCCGAATTTTTTCTCAGTGACCCTCACCAGAAATTCTGCGCCATACGACCAACCTTTGCCTTCCCGGACCTCCCCTTCAATCTCCTCATTCAGTAACAATACTGCAAAATCCTTAAAATCAATCACATTGTTCATGTGTTTGTAATAAACCTCCACCGATGTTTCAATGGTATTGTGCAGGAAATTCCGGAAATATCCGATCGCCCCCTGATCCGAAACCTGGGGTTTGATGTTGGGGCTTGCAGGAAACCAGATATCGAGCGGGGTCCCTGCCGTTGAATTTTGTGCTAATTGCAAATACTGGTTCGTACGGGAATAGCTCGCTTTTATTGAAGAACGTTCGTTGAATGTATAAAGGATGCCAAGCCGGGGTTCAATCCCATAATAGGAATTATAAAAATCACCTGAAGCATAAACCGTTGAATCTATCGGATTATAGAGCGAATCGAAATTGTAAATAGTGCCCGGACCAACATTCTGGAAGAGGGAAAGACGGATTCCATATTTTAAAGTCCAGTGTTTTCCGGCTTTTTGTTCATTACCGATATAAATGCCGGTCTCCAATGAAAAATTTTCGGGCACGATCACCTCTGTATAGATGCTTTCGCTACCGGTCCCCCTGGCCACGCCCGGGTTAATCATGTGGTACACGCCGGAAACGCCGAAACGCAGGGTGTTGTTTGGATTGACATAATAACTGAAATCGCCTTTCACACCAGCATCGCGGAGGTTCGAATTCCATTCAAACGAGGTAGTCTGGCCTTCAGGGGTCCCCAATAAATACCGATAGTCGCTGTAAACAAAGGTAAAATTGCCAAAAAGCTTCTTCCCGAACAGATGGTTCCACCGGATGGTCCCGGTTGCATTGCCCCAGCTCATTTTTGCAAAAGTATTCTTGAAAACATCGCGCCCGAAATATCCCGACAGGAAAAGATGGTTGTTTTCATCAATCCTGTAGTTTATCTTGGCATTGAGGTCGTAAAAATAAAGTTTGTTGTTTTGCAACGCCTTTTCAGTGGATAAGGGAAGAAACAGATCGGCATAAGTACGACGGCCTGAAACCACAAAGGAAATTCTATCCTTCCATACCGGGCCCTCCACCGTCAACCGGGAAGCGATCAGGCCAATCCCGCCGGTAACCTCAAACCGTTTTGAATTACCTTCCTTCATGCGGACATCAAGCACCGACGACAACCGCCCTCCATACATGGGGGGAATGTCTCCTTTGTAAAGCTTCACATCCTTGATGGCATCGTTGTTAAATACCGAAAAAAAACCCATCAGATGAGAGGCATTATAAACCGTAGCCTCATCTAAAATGATCAGGTTTTGATCGGGCGCACCTCCCCGGACACTGAACCCGCTACCCCCTTCACTCACCGACTGAACCCCCGGCAACAACTGGATCGCCTTGATGATATCAACTTCGCCCATCAGCGAAGGAATCGATTTTATGGTCTTTATGTCCATCTTGAAGGTACTCATTTCCGGTCTGGCCACATTTTTATTTGACTGTTCGCTGGTCACTACCACCTCTTTCAGATTTTCGGTCGATGGGTCAAAATCAATATTTATGGTCCGGTTCGAAGTGAGATCCACCTGCCGTAACTCCGTTTTGTAACCAATGTACGAAAACTGCAGGGTGTAACTCCCCTCGGCAAGGGTCATCGAATAATGTCCGTATAGATCTGAAACCGTGCCGGTCTTCAGCTCCGTGACAAAAATTGTGGCGCCGGTCAGGTACTCCCCATTCGATTTGTCACGGATGGATCCGCTGATGGTCCACTTCTTTGCAGATTCCGGGCCGGGAGCAGCCCTGATCACCAGGGTAAAAGCAGACAGAAAAAAGAAAAGTATATGTATCTTTCGTATCATTGAATTCATAAAGTGCATTAACAGAAAAAAGATGAAATGAATAAGCGAAAAAAAGCGATAAAAATTGCATCCCCCGGGTCAGGAAATGAAAAAATTATACCAGTCCTGAGCCCTCCGGTTCGTCAACCGGCAGGCTTCAACCACAATTTTCCCGGCAGCCACCGAATCCTCCAGCGCATCATGGTGCCTGAATTCGATTCCAAGGTGATTTGCAACATTCGCCAGGTTGTATCCGCTCTTCGAAAACTGCTGCCAGGTTTGTCGTACAATCCTGGATGAATCAAGACACCGGATGTTGATCGGTTTAAGGTTGAACCTTGCATATGCATTTTTAAAAGCATGAAAGTCAAACGGGGTATGATGTACGACAATATTTTCCGTCAGCAGCTTCCTGAGAACCGGATAAACCTCGCTGAATGAGGGCGCCCCCTGTACCATCTCCTCAGTAATCCCGTGAACGCGGATATTGCTCCAGTGAAAGTAACTTTGCGGATCGACGAGTGATTCCCAGGTGCCGACCAATTCGCCGTTGACAAACTTTCCGATCCCGATCTGGCAGATGGTGGAGGAATCAGAGTTCGCTGTTTCAACATCGAGCGAAAAGAATCTCATGACATTAAAATAGATAAATCAACCGGGTTCATTCTGACAAATATATCAATTCGCAAGATTTAACGAAAGTCAATTTTTTAATACCTTTGACCGTTCATTTTTAACTCTGTATTATGACAAAAATTGCTACCACCGGTAACAAAGGCAAAGGAATCCGCTCCGACTGTTTTGTTACCCTGGAATTGACTGATATGGGTGGGATTCAACTGGAACTTGAATCCAAGGTTTCCGTGATGTATGGCGATTCCATCCGGAAAGAGGCGCTTGAGATACTGGATTTCTTCGGGATCAATAATGCTAAAGTTAAGATCGAGGATTCCGGGGCGATATCCCTGGTGATAGCCGCCCGTATCGAAGCAGCCATCAAAAAACTGATCCCGGCCGAAAAAAGCTGGCTCCCTGATTTATTGGAAGAAAACCGCTACACAACGGCCAAAGACCAGAACCGCTTCTCAAGGCTTTATCTCCCGGGGAATTCTCCCAGCCTGATGATCAACGCCGGAATCCATAAACCCGATGGCATCATTCTCGACCTTGAAGATGCGGTTGCTCCCGATAAAAAGGATGAAGCCCGGTTCCTGGTTCGAAATGCATTAAGCGGTATCAATTTTTACGGCGCCGAACGCATGGTGCGGATAAACCAGGGTGAACGCGGCCTCGAAGACCTTGAATACATCATCCCTTACAACGTCAACCTCATCCTCCTTCCCAAATGCGAAAAGCCTGAACAGGTCCACGCCGTCAACAATAAAATCAACGAAATCGTAAATCGTATATCGTATATCGTAAATCATAAATCGTATATCGTAAATCGTAAATCGTATATCGTAAATCGTAAATCATCAATCTGGCTCATGCCCATCATCGAAAGCGCCCTTGGCGTGATCAACGCATACGCCATCGCCAGCTGTGCCGATAATATTACTTCCATGGCCATCGGTCTCGAAGATTATACGGCCGACCTGGGAACGAAACGGACTGCCGAAGGCACCGAATCTTTCTTTGCCCGCAGCATGGTGGTCAACGCGGCCCGCGCTGCCGGGATCCAGCCCATCGACTCCGTATTTTCTGATGTAGGCGATATGGAGGGGTTGCGCCAGAACGTACTTCGCTCGAAAGCCCTTGGATTCGACGGTATGGGATGTATCCATCCCCGTCAAATCGTGGTAATCCATGAAACCTTCGCCCCTGCTGCGGATGAAATTGAAAAGGCCAAAAAGATTGTGTTTGCTTTCCACCGGGCCCAGGAACAGGGACTGGGTGTGGTGTCACTCGGCACCAAAATGATCGATCCGCCCGTGGTCAAACGGGCCCTCAACACCATCAACCTTGCCGTTAAAATGAACAAACTCACCGAAAACTGGAGGGATACCCATGAGCAATAAGACAGTAAAGGCGCACTGCAGTGCGCCTCAACAGGACAGTGAGGCGCACTGCAGTGCGTCTCAACACGACCGTGCGCCTCAACGGGACAGTGCTTCCCGCGTAACCAATGCAGCCGGCCGTATTGTGCCAACCGTGATCAATGGAAAACCGGCCGTACCTTATATGGGTGTTGGAAAATATAAACCCGAAGGCTTCCGCGCAGCCCCGAAAATTGCCAGCTGTGCCGATTATCCCGCCGATGGGAACAAGGTAATTCCCAGCCTGAAAGAGGCGTTGCTTAAAGCCGGATTGCGCGACGGGATCACGATTTCCACCCACCATCATTTCCGCAATGGCGACCTCATTGCCACCCAGATCTTTGATATTGCCCATGAACTGGGGATCAAAGACCTGATGTGGTATCCGTCAGCATCCTTTCCCTGCCACGAACCCATGACCAAATATCTCGAAGACGGGACCATCAACCACATCGAAGGCAGCATGAATGGCGCTCTCGGGAAGTTTACCTCCGAAGGAAAGATGAAAGGCCTTGGCGTTTTGCGTTCGCATGGTGGCCGTTACCAAGCGGTACAGGACGGCGAAGTGCATATTGACATCGCCGTGATTGCTGCGCCAACTGCCGATCCGTTTGGCGATGCCAACGGCGTGAACGGCCCTACAGCCTGCGGCCCGCTCGGATTTGCCTTAGCCGATTCACAGTATGCCGACAAGGTGATCATCGTTACCGATAATCTAATCCCATTCCCCTGTCTCCCATGGCAGATCAATGGGAATTATGTGGATTATGTTGTTGTACTTGATAAGATCGGGATCCCCGAAAAGATCGTCAGCGGTACTACTGAGATCACCAAAAGCCCCGACCGCCTCCTGTTAGCCGAATGGTCGGCAAAGTTCTGCGATGAAGCCGGACTGATCTACGATGGCTTTTCCTTCCAGGCCGGGGCCGGCGGAACCGCCCTCTCAATCGGGATCTACTTTTCCGAAATCCTCCGTGAACGCAAGTGGAAAGCCCGTTTCGCCCGTGGCGGCAGCAACAAATACCTGGTTAAAATGCTCGAAGAGGGGCTGGTCGAATACATTTTAGACGGGCAAACCTTCGACTTGGACGGGGGACGCTCCATGCGCGATAACCCGCATCATACCTGGACAAGCCCCTTTACGAGCTACAACTACCACAGCAAGGGTAATTTCTCCTCCATGGTCGATATCGTAATCCTTGGCGCCACCGAAGTGGATGTAAATTTCAATGCCAACGTGGTAACCCACTCCGATGGCTATCTTTTACACGGCATCGGTGGATGGCAAAATACGCTTTTCGGGAAATGTGTGATTCTTCCCATCCCGCTCTTCCGCGACCGGATGCCGGTAATCCGGGACCAGGTAACCACCATTTGCGGCCCCGGCGAACTGATCGATGTGATCGTCACCGAACGCGGCATCGCCATCAACCCGCTCCGCACCGATTTGATCGAAAAGATGAAAAATTCATCCCTCCCGATAAAAACCATTGAAGAACTCAAATCCGAAGCAGAAAAGATCTGCGGCGTTCCGGCCAAACCAAAATTCACCGACGAAGTAGTTGCTGTTGTGAAATGGGTGGATGGAACGGTGCTGGATGCGATATGGAGAGTGGCAACGTGATCGATTTATGATTTACGATATACGATATACGATATACGATTTACGATATACGATATACGATTTACGATTTTAAGTCGCTGCATTTTACGATTATTTTGTTGTCCGGGAAGGACTGGTCAAGGGTTTGTTTTTTATGGTTTTAATACTTGCCACAATGATTGACAGTATTTCATTGGCTTCTGTTCTTAGTGGTGTAATTTTGTTCGTTTCGAATATCCCGGATTCATCAAGCAATTCAAGCCAGAATATTGTTTCGGCGGTTTCTTCCTCAATAATTTTGAGTTTATTGATAAAATCTCTGCTGGATTTGGCCCGGTAACAAGCCACATAATTGGCACCAATTGAAGTTGCTGATCTTAATATCTGGCTCCCAATAACTCTAGAACTATTCGATGCAGGCATTTTATCGATCATTCTGATAACCCTCAAAGCAAACAGTTTCATTCTTCGCAATAAAATTTCCTTATTCATTGCTGATTTTTTTAATGCTTAATCACTGCATCCATCAAAAAGTAATATGTTTGTTAATAACTTTCAAATCGTAAATCGTATATCGTATATCGTAAATCGTAAATCGTAAATGGTTCCTTCCATTCACCAGCTTCTTCTAAAACATTGGGGCTACTCAAATTTCCGTCCGCTACAGGAAGAGATCATCCAATCGGTACTCGATGGAAAGGATACGCTTGCATTGCTTCCTACGGGAGGAGGAAAATCGCTCTGTTTCCAGGTTCCTGCGCTTGCCATGGAGGGGGTTTGTATCGTCATAACACCACTGATCGCCCTGATGAAAGATCAGGTGGACCACATGAAAAAACGGGGCATTGATGCGGCTGCGATCTACTCGGGAATGTATGCCGATGAAATAGACATGGTACTCGGGAATTGCCTTTTCGGAAAGACAAAGCTTCTTTACCTCTCGCCCGAACGCCTCCTGACCGAAAAAGTTCGCGAATCGCTCCGGCGGATGAAAGTTAACCTGCTGGCTGTTGATGAAGCCCACTGTATTTCTCAATGGGGATACGATTTTCGTCCCCCATACCTGCATATCGCCGACATTCGTCAATTTCTTCCCGGAGTCCCGGTACTTGCGCTTACTGCCACCGCAACCCCAAAGGTTGTCAAAGACATCCGGAAAAAGCTGGAGTTTAAAAACGGGAATTTCTTTCAGCAAAGCTTCGAACGCAGAAACCTTACCTACTTTGTAATCAAAGAGGAGGATAAACTCAACCGGCTGCTGAAAATCGTCAATAAAACCCGGGGAAGCGGCATCATCTATGTTAGAAACCGACGCCAAACCAGGGAGATTGCCGAATTCCTTCAAAAAAACAAGATCAGCGCCGATTTTTACCATGCAGGGCTCGACCCGAAAATCCGCGATCAGCGTCAAACCGCATGGATCAACGACGAAAAACGGGTGATGGTTTGTACCAACGCTTTTGGGATGGGTATCGATAAACCCAACGTGCGCATGGTGGTACATCTCGACCTTCCCGACAGTATAGAAGCCTATTTTCAGGAAGCGGGACGGGGCGGGCGCGACGAAAAACAGGCTTATGCTGTCCTGCTTTACGAAAATGCCGATCTGCTGAATGCCCGCCACAATCTTACCACCGCTTTCCCTGAACCCGGAATTATCAGAAATGTCTATCAGGCCATTGGAAACTATTTCCAGATCCCTGTAGGGGGTGGCAGGGAAGGCAAATTCGATTTCGATCTCACCGCCTTCGCCGATCAATATAATTTTCAACCGGTCATTGTCTTTAATTGCCTTAAATTTCTTGAAAAAGAGGGACTTCTGATGCTCAGCGAGGCGATGTACAATCCATCCAGGGTAACCATCAAAGCCGATAAAGAGTCGCTCTACCGTTTTCAGGTGGAAAACGAACCCTTCGACCATTTCATAAAAACCATGCTGCGCCTCTATAGTGGCATTCTGACCGATTTTGTCAGAATCAGTGAACCCGAACTCGCCCGGCGCGCTGAACTTACCGTGGACAAGGTAATCGCCAACCTGCGGCATCTGGCCCAGCTTCAGATTATTGGCTACATCCCGCAAACCAATAAACCCCAGATCATATACATCCAGGAACGGCTCGACACCCGCGACATCTTCATCGCCCGCGAAAATTATCACGACCGCCTGAAAGATGCCGGGAAAAGAATGGAAGCAATGATCCGTTACGCTACCTCCACCAATAAATGCCGCAGCCAGGAACTGCTCGCCTATTTCGGTGAATGTACCTCCAAACGGTGCGGTAAATGCGACGTATGTATCGAACGCAACAAGCTTAGCCTGAACGAAATGGAATTCGACCGTATTGTTGAAACCATCAAACCCCTCCTGAAAACCCGGTCGTGCTCCATGGAAGACCTCGTTTTAGCCGCCGATCCGATCGATGAAGATAAAATTATCCGCGCCGTTCAGTGGCTGATGGATAATGAAAAGATCGCGATGGATCGGGAGAGAAGATTCAGGTGGAAATGACAAATGACCAATGATGATTAATAAAATCACGAAGTGAAAACTTCATCCTTCGTTGATCAATATTCAATATTCGATATTCAAAAAAAACGCCTATCTGCTTTAACCAGGTTGATATTTTTCGGTATTCAACCCGTTTATTAGCTTAACTTGCAGATCGTAAATCGTAAATCGTAAATCGTATATCGTATATCGTAAATCGTAAATCGTATATC
>DYSO01000095.1 GCA_020718225.1 Draconibacterium orientale
ATTTTGCCAATTTATCCCCTAATTTTGTGGTTGTCCTTTTTAGACTCGACTCATGTATGAAATTTGAAAAATGTCCTGTACATTTGTTAATCAATATATAAAATTATGGGAAAACATGGAATAGAGATCCTGGATCTCAACAAAGATGAACTGCTCCGCATGCTCAACGAGGCTTTGGCCGAAGAGTGGCTGGCTTATTATCAATATTGGATCGGGGCCCGCCTGATGGAAGGGCCGATGCGTTCAGAAATTGAACCTGAATTGTTATTGCATGCCGATCAGGAACTGGGACACGCGGTTATGGTTGTCAACCGCATCATTCAATTGGGTGGCACCCCCTTGCTGAACCCTTCCGAATGGCCGACATTCGCACGTTGTGAATACGAGTCGCCTACCGATCCCTATGTTGAGGTGATCCTGGAACAAAACCTCCGGGGCGAACGGTGTGCCATTCAGCGCTATAAAGAGATTGCCGATTTCACCAGCGGGAAAGACCATACCACCCACCAAATGGCAGTTGCCATCCTCAATGAAGAAACCGAACACGAACAGGACATTGAAGACTGGATCAACGATTTGGAAAGGATGAAAGATGACATTCGCAAGTTGCGGATGATCTGAACCGGGGGTTGTTACCTCAGCGGTTACAAATGGCATGATGGATTATTCCAGAGAAAACCATTGTTCAGGACGGATGGCTTTTTTTACATCGTAGTTATACCTGAATTCGTTGGTGTTTTTATTATACGAATAATCCTTTTCCCATTCCTTGTGGTTTTTTTCAATTTCCCTGATGGCATGAATGATCCGGCAGAGCTCTTTATCGGTCATGGTTGGGTGAAGTGATAATCTCACCCATCCCGGCTTTTCTGACAGGTCGCCATGATTGATTTTTTCAGTGATTTTACGCGACTTATCCTGACTTACATGAAGCAGATAATGACCATAGGTGCCGGCACACACACAACCGCCCCGGACCTGTATCCCGAAGCGGTCGCTGAGTAATTTTACAATCATGTTATAATGGATGGAGTCAATATAAAATGAGATGACGCCCAGTCGTTGTTTCATATTATCGGCCAGGATATGAAGTTTTGGGATGGTTTGGAGTTCACGGAAGGCAATTTCCACCAGTTCATGTTCCCGGGCCTGGATTTGAGCCACCCCCATTTGATTTTTCAGTTCGATGGCAAGCGCTGTGCGGATGGCCTGTAAAAAGCCCGGAGTGCCACCATCTTCACGCATTTCAATATCATCAATGAATTTGTATTCGCCCCAGGGGTTGGTCCAGTCAACAGTGCCGCCTCCGGGTTGGTCGGGCGCTTTCATATCGTATAGCCTGGAATCGAAGATCAGTACCCCGGAAGAGCCTGGCCCCCCTAAAAATTTATGTGGGGACAAAAAGATGGCGTCGAGTTTTTCCAATGGATCGGCAGGGTGCATGTCGATGGGGTCGTAAGGCGCTGACGCAGCAAAGTCAATGAAAGCAAGCCCCCCGTATTCATGCATCAGGCTGGCCATGGCATGATAGGGCGTATGAATGCCAGTAACATTGGAACAGGCCGTAAAGGAACCAATTTTCAACTTGCGGTCTTTATATTTCTCCAATGCGTTTTTTAAATGGTTGAGATTGACCAGCAAATCTTCACCCGGCTCAATGACTACCACATCGGCGGCTGTTTCGTACCAGGAAGTTTGATTGGAATGATGCTCCATGTGGGTAATAAATACAACCGGTCGGTCAGAATCGTTAAGGCAATGCTGATGGGTAAGCATCCCACAGATTTTCAGGCCGAGGATGCGTTGGAATTTAACCACAGCGCCAGTCATCCCGAAACCCGTTGTCAGAATAACATCGTTCGTACCTGCATGAACATGTTCTTTTATCTTTCGATGGGCAATGTGATAGGCTTCCGTCATTAATTTTCCATTTTCACTGGTCTCGGTATGGGTATTGCCCAGAAATGGCCCCAGGGTACCTGAGATTTTCTTTTCAATGGGTTTATAAAGCCTGCCACTCGCTATCCAGTCGGCATAGAGCATCTGCTGGAGTCCATAGGGAGAATAATAGGTCTGTTTATAGCCAATGATTTTTTTTCGGAATTTTTTGAAATACTTTTCGTTATCCATGGTATATTACCGAAATGTTAAAACAGAAAAAATTATCAGAAACCAATGATGGCTTTCCGGTCAGGGTTTTTTTTCTTCCTGATCCGGAGAAGGTTTTTTCTCTTCCGGTTTTTTAATCTCCTCTTCCATGCCATCAACCCCCTCTTTAAAAGTTTTAACCCCTTTTCCAAGGCCCCGCATCAATTCAGGGATTTTTTTTCCACCAAAAAGCAGCAGTACCACCAGGGCAATAAGCAGCAACTCCGTGGTGCCTAGCCCAAATATCAATAAAATTCCCGATGTCATATTTCAGAATTTTAATTTATCAAACTTACATAATAATAACGGATCTGTACCCATTGCGTATAAAAATCCCACGGATTTATCACCGAAAGAGATACAAAGATAGAATATGCCGGTTGAAATTATCCGGAACGGTTAAAAAAGAGGCATGAATCACCATAGCTTAGAAACCGGAAATTGTTTTGCAGGGCATAATGGTAAACTTTCTTCCAATCATCGCCAATCATTGCGGCAACGAGGAGCAACAGGGTGCTTTGTGGCATATGAAAATTGGTGATCATCCCGTGGATCAGTTTAAATTCATAACCCGGGATTATCATAAGCTGGGTCTCTCCGTGAAGTTCTGTCAAATGGCAGCGGTCCAAAAAAGCAATCAGCCCGCTGAGCGCTTCGTATGTGCTGACCAAAGGTACATTCTTGCGCCGATAGGGTTCCCACTGCCGGACCATGGGGTTTATCTGGTTTTCACCCCGGATTATTTGTACCCCGAACCAGTACAGGCTTTCCAGGGCTCGGGCAGCAGTTGTACCAATGGCGATAAGTGGCCGATCATGGTGGCGCAGGATCTGCTCTACGGTTTTTTTGGAAATCACAATCCGCTCATGGTGCATGATATGGTCGCGGATGTCAGGTACACTTACCGGACGAAATGTCCCAACGCCCACGTGAAGCGTTATTTGTGCAAACCCGAACCCCTTTTCCCGGAGCAACTCCATCACCGGGTCCGTAAAATGGAGACCGGCGGTTGGGGCAGCCACCGAGCCTTCATGGGCGGCATAAATTGTTTGATAACGTGTCGCATCCGTAGGGACTGTCTTTCGGTGGATATAGGGGGGCAGAGGAACTGAACCGGCTGTTTCCAGGATTTCAGAGAAATTCTTTTCCGGGGGTGTCCAGTTAAAATTGATGGCAAAACTGCCATCTCCAAGGTCTTGGTTTAAAACGGCATCCAGAGTGATCTCCCGACCAGGTTCACCGGCAACCATTTGCAAATTCCCGGATTTCCACCGTTTTAAATTTCCGACCAAACATTTCCAGGTACACTGTTGAACCTGTTTGAAGGCAGTTTCGATCTCGTTCACCGGCAAAAGGGGTTCCAGACAAAATATTTCAATCGGCGCTCCCGTCGGTTTTCTGAAATTCAAACGGGCCCGTATGACTTTGGTGTCGTTGAATACCAGTAAACTGCCTTGTGGCAGGAATTGATCAATATGGGAAAAAATAGTTTCGGAAATAATCCCATTCCGGTTAATCAACAAGCGTGATCCATCTCTTTTTACCAGCGGGAACTGGGCGATATGCCCCGCTGTTAAAGGATAATCATAATCCTGAACAGGAATTAAGCCGCTGTCGACCATGGGTTTGCTGATGCCTTTCAGGGAGAAGTTAGTGATGATCGGAATTAAAAAAATTGGGTTTATAAGTAATCATGATATAAGCATATTGTGCGAACTTGCTTTTTCCGACTTCGATTTTATCCAGGATTTCCATAGCCGGGGTTGGCAGGAAAAAGCAATATGCTGCATTCAGCTCAAGGTTGGGAATGGGTTTATAAACATACATCAGATCGAATTCAGAGCCCAGGCTTGTCTTAACTTCAGCATAGGGCAGCTGCCCTTTTTTCGGATTTGTTACATTCAGAAAACCATATGGAATGCTGAACCAACGATAGGTGAATTCGAGCGACATGTTGTTCCTGAACGAAACAGAGGCCCTGCCGTAAAGATCGTTTAACCCGGGGGTCAGGTTGTCCTTAACAACGTTGTTAAAAAGGTCCATGTAACCATATCCTACATGTGTTGAACCATAGAGGGTACTGAATCCGTGCACGCTGGTTTTCAATGCGGTAGTGTCAGAAAAATTGTTCCCGCTCAATTTGTCCCATCCAACTGAAAGGGTCAATGGTTTCCATGGGTGAAAACCTGCCTGAAGACTGTAAAACCAGGAACTCAGTTTCCTCCCGTCCCGGATATTTCCACACTGGTAAAATCCGTTGATAAAAAAACTCCATTTTTTAAGCTCAAGTTCTGCGCTTGCCCCAAATGTACCACGGGCGTAAAGGGTATTGGGGAAATTTTCGGTGGAAGAATTTGTGGTGACCAGCGACAGTATCGTTGTTCCGATGATTGAATCGTTTTGATTACGAATATACAGGGTATCGAAGGTAGTCGTTGTTTTGGTTGTTGTTATTGAATATTTTTGAAATGCATCCACTACTTCCAGGAAGGTCAGGGTAAGCGCTTCATCGAACAATTTTACATTCAGGTAAAACAATCCGAGGTACTTGTAGTTGTTTCGCATATTGTACGAATTCAGATAGGCAGTAGCCGGAGCAATATTATTAACTGCAAATCCGAGGTTTCCCCAGATTTTTTTTTGCTTTTGTTCGTATTGGGCAATGAGAATGTCATGGGTAGCCCCCCACATGCTCCAATTCGATAACCCGAAAATCCGTTGATTGTCGTATGTAACGGTCATACGACCCACCTTAAGCCCTAAATTCCTGGTAAAAGAATACTGGAACCAGGCTTCAAAAACATTTACTGTATTTTTGGAAATCGTATCGGAGGAGTAATAATTTTGTCCGAAGACCCAGGCATCGTAAAGTGAAAAGCTGGTGGCAATTTTATCATTCTTATAATCAAATGCCAAACGTACCCTCCCCGGAATGGTAACATAAGGGGTTTTTGATGAATCCCTCAGCGACTGATAACCATCACGGAATTCACCGCGTATCTTAAATTCCGCGCCAATCGTAAATTGGGCGTGACTTTTTTGATAAAACAGGGTAAAGAAAATTGGGAAGAGTAAAACGACTGCCAGTGAACGTTGCATAAAGTTTTAATAATGAACTATTTTGCTTTAATTGACAAAAGTAGTAAAAATGCGCCAACGGTTTGGTATCCCGATGGGGATTTATAAGAAATATTGGGTATTTTTGCAATAAATAACAGCCGATGAGAATTAAAAAACACATACCCAATGCTCTGACAACATTGAATCTGATCTGTGGGTTGATATCGATTATCTATACGTTTGAAGGAAATCTTCCGTGGGCATCATTGTTTGTTTTTATAGCCGCTGTGTTTGATTATCTAGACGGGACGGCAGCGCGTTTGCTCAAGGTGTATTCAGAGCTGGGCAAACAGCTCGACTCTCTGGCCGATCTTGTTTCTTTTGGCGTTGCCCCTGGTATGATCATCTATCATCTATTGTCAGTGAATGGTGAGGGAAGCCCCTATGTGCTTGATCAAATGCATATTATCCCATATTTCGCGTTGTTGGTCCCGGTCTGCTCGGCTTTAAGGCTGGCAAAATTTAATATTGACCTGAAACAGACTGTCAATTTTATCGGACTTCCAACTCCGGCCAATGCTCTTTTCTTTGTCGCCATACCGCTGGTATTGTATGTTCAGCCGGAGATGTACAGTATTGTATATATTCCCGGAATGGTTGATTTTTTTTCCAATCCACGCATCCTGACTATTCTGACGGTTTTCTTTTCCTATCTGCTGATCTCTGATTTCTGGATTTTTTCGATGAAGTTCAAATCGATGAAATGGGCAGGAAACCAGGTACGTTATATTTTTTTGATGATTTCGTTTGTATTGGCCCTCCTGTTTTTTTTACAGGCCATACCCATGATCATTGTACTCTATGTTTTAATGTCGGTTTTTTTTCAGCAGGGGGGGTAAGGGGGGTATTCAATCCCCGTTTCAGAAAACCTTAGCGCAGTTCGAAGTTTTGGCCAAGATATACTTTCCTGACATGGGGATCGTCAGCCAGTTCCTGACCTGTACCGGCCCGCAGGATGGATCCTTCAAAGAGAAGGTAAGAACGGTCGGTTATCGACAATGTTTCATGAACATTGTGATCGGTGATCAGGACGCCGATATTTTTTTCTTTCAATTTTATTACTATTTGCTGAATGTCCTCAACGGCGATGGGATCGATTCCGGCAAAGGGTTCATCCAGGAGGATAAATTTCGGGTCAACTGCAAGGCTCCGGGCAATTTCACATCTTCGCCGTTCTCCGCCCGACAGGGTTATGCCCAGGCTGTGCCGCACATGCTGAAGGCCAAATTCATCGAGTAATTTTTCAAGTCTTTCTTTTTGCAGATCTTTGTTGAGTCCGGTAAACTCCAGAATTGCCCTGAGGTTGTCTTCCACGCTGAGTTTTCTGAAAATGGATGCTTCCTGCGGCAGGTAGCTGATTCCCCGTTGTGCCCTCCGGTACATAGGTTCTCCGGTTATGTTGGCATCATCGAGAAAAACTTCTCCGGCTAATGGTTTTATGAGGCCGACAATAATATAAAACGAGGTAGTTTTACCAGCGCCGTTGGGGCCAAGCAGTCCGACAATTTCGCCCTGTTTGACTTCGATGGTCACTTCGCTGACCACGGTACGCTGGCGGTATTTTTTTACGATTTTTTCCGTACGGAGAATCATGGGGAAGATGTTAAACACAGAGGTTACCCGGCAAAGGTAAGGAATGTTAAATAATTCCTTCTCTCAGGATGTCGTGAAGATGGAGCACTCCGGCGTATTTATTTTTGTCCACAACCAGCAATTGAGTGATGTTGTTTTTCCGCATCAGGCCCAGGGCCTCAATAACCAAGGTATCGGGATGGATGGTACGGGGTGAGGCAGTCATGATGTCGGATGCTTTCAGAAGGTCGATGTTGGATTCTTTTTCAAGCATCCTGCGCAGGTCACCATCGGTAATAATACCCATCAGTTTTTGACCCTGAAGAACAGCGGTTGCCCCCAGCCGTTTTGATGAAATTTCGACGATCACCGCTTTGATGCTGTCATCGCTTTGGACCACAGGTACCAAATTGTTGACATACAGATCGCCCACTTTAAGGTAGAGTTGTTTCCCGATAGACCCTCCCGGGTGAAGCCGTGCAAAATCATCAGAAGTAAAGCCCCTGGCCTGAAGCAGGCAGGTGGCAAGGGCATCGCCCATGACCAACTGGGCTGTTGTGCTTGATGTAGGGGCCAGATTATTTGGACAGGCTTCTTCGGTTACCGTAGTATCTATAACAATATCAGCTTGTTTTGCCAGATATGAATGGATGTTCCCGACTATGGCAATAAGGGAGCTGCCATATTCTTTGAGCAATGGCACAAGAACCTTGATTTCGGGAGTTTCACCACTTTTGGAAAGGCAAATGACCAGATCCTCTTTTTGAATAATGCCCAGGTCGCCATGAATGGCATCGGCAGCATGCATGAAGATAGCAGGGGTCCCTGTAGAATTAAAGGTTGCAACAATTTTTTGTCCGATAATGGCGCTCTTCCCGATGCCTGTAACAATGACCCGTCCCTTTGAGCGGAGGATCAGCCCGACACATTTAATAAACTCATTGTTAATAGCATGTACCAGCCCGGCAATAGCAGCAGCTTCTGCGTTTATGGTTTTAACGGCAACTGCTTTTAATCCTCTCAAATTTTTCAATACACAATTTTTTTTTAAAATATTTGTTTGTTTCAGACTATTTCTGTTTATATTTGTATATAACAGAGCTGATTGTTGTCAACAATTCTACAACCCTGAACAAAATTACAAAAATAAATCCGAGTTAAAAAATGGCGGCCACGAAGGACGAGCACAGACTTTTTGAAGTATTAAAGAAAGTTTTCGGGTATGATGGTTTTAAAGGAAATCAGGAGGCCATCATCCGTAATGTTTTGGCAAACAGGGATACTTTTGTCATCATGCCCACCGGTGGGGGAAAATCATTGTGTTATCAATTACCGGCGTTAATAAAACCAGGCACTGCTATTATTGTCTCCCCCCTGATTGCATTGATGAAAAACCAGGTAGATTCCATCCGTAGTTTCGGCACTGAAAACGATGTTGCCCATTTTATGAATTCATCCCTGACCAAGCAGGAGATTACCCAGGTCAAACAGGATATTACCGATGGAAAGACCAAATTATTGTACGTAGCTCCCGAAACCATTACCAAAGAAGAGAACATTGAATTCCTTCAGGGTATCACCATATCTTTTTATGCAATTGATGAGGCCCACTGTATTTCGGAATGGGGCCACGATTTCAGACCGGAATACCGGCGTTTACGGCCTATCATCGATGCTATCGGGCAAAAAGTCCCTGTTATAGCCCTTACCGCAACGGCCACCCCAAAGGTACAGCAGGATATTCAGAAGAATCTGAACATGATGGATGCTTCTGTATTTCTCTCTTCATTTAACCGGCCAAATTTATATTACGAAGTAAAGGCAAAAACGAAAAATGTCACCAAAGACATCATCAAATTTATCAAGGGCCAACCGGGGAAATCAGGCATCGTCTATTGCCTGAGCCGTAAAAAAGTTGAAGAATTAGCCGAAAGTTTTGTCGTAAACGGAATTAAAGCGTTGCCTTACCATGCCGGACTCGATGCATCAACCCGGCGGCAAAACCAGGATAAATTTTTAATGGAAGAGGTTGAAGTGATCGTAGCAACCATTGCTTTTGGAATGGGAATTGATAAACCCGATGTCCGTTTTGTAATCCATTATGATATGCCCAAAAGCCTCGAGGGTTATTATCAGGAAACCGGACGCTCAGGCCGCGATGACGGCGAAGGGAACTGTATCGCCTTTTATAGTTATGACGATATCCAGAAACTGGAAAAATTCCTGAAAGGAAAACCGGTTGCCGAACAGGAAATAGCCAAACAATTACTCATCGAAACGGTTTCTTACAGCGAATCGTCGGTTTGCAGGAGAAAACAACTACTGCACTATTTTGGTGAAATTTATTTAGAAGATAACTGCCAGAACTGCGACAATTGTATGCACCCAAAGAAGAAATTTGAAGGAAAACAGTATATCCACCTGGTCCTTGAAGCGGTCCTTGCGGTGAAGCAACAATTCAAAAACAAACATATTATCAACATCATCCTTGGGAAAAGTACTGCAACCATCAAATCGTACAAGCATAATAAACTGCCTGTTTTTGGCAAAGGCGCCGACAGGGACGAAAAATTCTGGAATGCCGTAATCCGGCAAACACTGATCGAACGACTGCTGACAAAAGACATAGAAAACTACGGGTTACTCAAAATCAGCCCGGAAGGTACTCAGTTCATGAAGCATCCTTTCTCCATCATGCTTGTGGATGACCACGATTTTGAAAACCCGGAAGAAGAAGAGTTGTTCGAAGCATTGGGGTCAAAAAGCAGTACCGCTGATAAAACCTTGTTTGCATTGCTTAAGGACCTTCGCAAAGAGATTGCCCGTAAGGAAAAATTACCCCCCTTCGTTATTTTTCAGGACCCTTCACTGGAAGATATGGCTATCCAATATCCGGTGACCGTTGATGAACTCAAACAAATCACCGGCGTTGGCTCAGGAAAAGCCCTGAAATATGGAAAACCCTTTCTCTCCCTCATTAAAGAATATGTCGAAGAGAATGAGATCATCCGGCCGATGGACATGGTTGTAAAATCGGTCATCAATAAATCAGGACTTAAGGTCTATATCATTCAAAGCATCGACCGGAAAATTTCACTTGAAGATATTGCCCTTGCCAAAAACCTCAGTTTTGATGAACTGATCACGGAAATTGAAAGTATTGTCGGTTCCGGAACAAGGATCGACATCAATTATTATATTGATGAATTTATTGATCCATATCATCAGGAAGAAATTTTTGAATACTTCCGCAAAGCCGAATCCGATTCCATCACAGAAGCCCTGAAAGAAATGGGCGAAGATGAATTTACCGAAGAAGAAATCAGGCTGATGCGTGTCAAATTCATGTCGGATTTAGGAAATTAAACTCAAAACACCATGCAAGACGAAAATGTAAATGCTCCTGAAACTACTCAGGAAAAGGAAAACGTAATTCTTCATCAGCCGGACCAACCCATTTCGGTTGAAGAGAAAAAACCCTTCTTCCATTTTGATTTGAATACCCTGCTTGGCCTTATTCTGCTGGCCGGGCTCGTGGTACTCTATGTGCTTTTCTTTCAAAGCCGGCAAAAACCCGAAACCATATTACCACTCAATATGGAAAATTCATCGGGAAAACCGCTGTCGGTGGTTTTTGTTAATATCGACAGCCTGAACTTCAATTATGAATATGTTAAAGTTCTCCGCGGGGAGCTGGAAAGGACTGGCAGAAAACTTCAAACCGAAGTTTTATCAGAGCAATCGGCCCTGGAAAAGGAGGCTGCTACCTTTCAAAATCAAATATCCGCCAATGCCATTTCTGAAGACAAAGCGAAAATCATCTATGAAGGATTGATGCAGAAACAGCAGGCGCTGATGCAAAAAAAAGATCAATATACCCAAATGGTTGCCGAACAGGAGATGAATATGAACCTGAAATTGATCGATAGCGTAACTACTTTTCTGAAACGGTTTAACCGCAACTATGGGTTTGATTATATTATGGGTTTTAAAACCGGTGGAGAAATACTGGTTTCCAACGATTCACTGGATATAACCCGCCAGGTACTGGACGCCCTGAACAAGGAATACGCGGGCCGGAAAAAATGAGTATTACATTCCCTTTCCGGATATTGATTGTAACCGGGTTCTTCCTGTGTTCATGCGGGGACCCTCGGGTTATCACAGAAGGTAATCCCCTCATCGTCACCGATTCATTGATCCCGAAGGAAAAAATGGTCCGGATGCTTGTTGATATCCATATTGTTGAGGCTGGGCTGGCCGGAAGACAAGGTCAGGGGATTGGACAAAAGAAACTTGTATCCCAATATTACGAAGGGGTTTTTGAAAGATACCAGGTAAGCCGCAAACGGTATGATGATAATTTGAAATACTATCGGCAGAATCCCGAAGAATTCAGTCAGATGTACGAAGAGGTGGTCAGAAAACTCACGGAACGGTACAAAAATTATGACCGTGAAAAATAACTATTGTTTGGTATACGTTGCAATGGCATAAATCAGTGTAGCGCCATCGTTCATCGTATAATTCCAGTAAATTTTTGTACCACTCATATTCCCGGAGCCATTGATGGTCCATCCTTCGCCGATTACCTGGCCGGGGTCCAGGGTGATGACTTTACCATCGATCGAAGCGCCAGCCGGTAATCCCGCGGATCCGGTGTTGGCGAAATTATAAATAAAAACCCCGTCGGTAGAATTGGGATCGGTTACAATGTTAACTTCGTACGAGAGTTTTGTCCAGGTCTCGCTTACATTCCACCGGCCGATAAAAGCAGGCCTGCTATCTGTGGATTAGGGGTCCGA
>DYSO01000242.1 GCA_020718225.1 Draconibacterium orientale
TAAATATCAATGAGTTAACAAACTTTTCCTGTTTTTTATGAATAATTCAGGTTAGCCACTTACGGATTAAATTATAAGTTATGGGTTATTCGCAAAAGAAAAAAGAGCAGAAGAAAAAAGCAACGCAACCTAAGCTGATATCGGCAGTCCGGTCGAACTGGAAGCAAATATGGCCTGTGCTTTTATTTGTGCTCGGCTTTGTTGTCTTAATGGTCCTGTTTTATGCCTTTTGGCTGTCGGACTATTCAAAAAACAACTTTCAGCCCTTTGTTGTTTCGGTTAATGCCGGGATTTCAAGCTTTATCCTTAACCTATTCGGGATGAAAACAATGACCATTGACGGCACCATTGTTGCTTCCCGTTTTTCGGTCAGCATTGCCCGCGGGTGCGACGCCATGGAGGCCATGGCCCTGTTCGGTTCGGCCCTGCTGGCTTTCCCGGCAAAATGGAAATTTAAGCTCATTGGTTTTTTTACGGGCATTGCCATCCTGATTGCCCTCAACATCCTCAGGATTATTTCGCTCTTCCTGACCGGGCTCTATTTTCCAACCGTTTTCGAGTTCATGCACGTTGAGGTATGGCAGGCGCTTTTTATCATCTTTGCCCTGGGGCTATGGATTTTCTGGATCAAATGGACAAAAAAAGAGATATCCCATGTTGCGTAGTAAGACCTTACTTTTATTTCTGCTCAAAGCCCTCCTTATTTATGGGTTCCTTTCTCTTCCCCTCTCTTTTTATGATGAAACCTACGGCAACTTTTACAGGAAAGTTGCCGGAAGGACTTTCGAAAAATTCAGGGAAACCGGCTTTGTAAGGTTCAGGGAGGGCAAAGAACCTTCCAGTACCCGTGTAAACATTGGAAACCATGAACTTGCGCACCGTTCCGACGGGGCCATAAAAACAGCGGGCATCGACATCAATACCCGCTACCTGGGCTATATTCCCACCATTTTGCTGATCTCGCTGGTTGTTGCATCACCGGTGCCCTGGAAACGAAAATTGTTTGCCTTGGTTGCCGGGCTTATCCTGGTCACGTTGCTCATCCTGTTCAAACAGTGGATCTCTTTGTTGTGGCGGTGTGACCAAAATCCCTGGTTGCAACTTACAGATTTTACGGACCATGGTAAAAAAGCGCTCGCTTATGCCTACAATTTTATTTCTGTAACTTCGAGTTCCATCCTCTATTTTGTAGTAGCCATCTGGTTGTTGGTTACATTCAGGGCAGCAGATTTCAAAGGGGAAAAGGCAGCCAACCAAAAAAACTGAACCCTGTCCGGCCGCTCAATAAAGCGGGCCAAACAGGGCCCAATTCTATGCGGGACAAAATTATCTATCCCCTCATTTTTAGAATATAAAATGTTCCAAATGCAAGCAGGGTCAGTCCGAGGATGATCAATCCCCATTCAGAGAGGGTTGGAATCAGCGGGGTCATAACCATAACGACATTGGAATCGAGGCTGATGCCATTTGAATTTTCGGAGCGTACCCTGTAATAATAGGTTGTAGTGGGTGCGAGTCCTGTCGCCAGAAAGGTGGTTACATCCCCAACATTCAGGTTCTCATAGCCGGGGACCATCACAGAAAAATCGGGGGTTGATGAAATATCAAGATAATAATTTGTAACCGGGGGGGCAAACACGACAGGGTTCCAGTTGGCATGGAAATACACCCCGGTTACCATGGTAGCGGAGGTTGCTTCGGGCGCCGGTGGAAGCGGTAGTGTGCCAACAGCAATGGTATTGGAGTTCCCACTCTGTCCATTTCCATTGACCCCGCGCAACCTGAAATGGTATGTAACGCCAGGCGTAAGGCCTGTTACCGGATAGGTCAGTACGTTCCCCACATTGAGATTGTTGTACGGCCCGACAAAAGAGCCAAAGCCGGGATCGGTAGAAACATCAAGGACAAATGAGGTTGCAGGATTGGGATCCCCTACCGGGGCCGTCCAGTTGGCATAAAATCCCGTTCCGGTAATACTGGTACCCGTCGTTGCTGTTGGTGGCTGGGGAACGCTTGCTGTTGTATTAACAGTAATGAGTCCAGTATAAAAACATAAAATAATTTAAGCTGCTGTAGCCCGATGAA
>DYSO01000096.1 GCA_020718225.1 Draconibacterium orientale
ATAGATGTTTGAGGTTTCGCGGTAAGGTGAATCGGTTCCGGAAACATCGTGGTGGTCGCGACCAAGGACGATGGGCGCTGAAATTTGTCCGGTCCTGATCGCTTCGTTGAAAGCGGCAGCAATTTTCGTGCGCCCCTGGCAGTCGGCATAAAGGATCCTGGCCTGTGAACCAACGACCAGTTTGTTTTTTGCAGCTTCCTTGATCCAGTGGATATTATCGTACATCTGCATCTTTATCTCCACCGGCGCTTTGGCAGCAATGTCATCCATTACCCGGGCAGCAATCTGATCGGAAAGGGCAAGGTCGTTGGGCTTGCCGGAGGTACAGACCCATCGAAAGGGGCCAAATCCGTAATCAAAATAGAGCGGTCCCATGATATCCTGCACATACGAAGGATAAAGATAATCGCCATTGGCTTTGACAATATCGGCCCCGGCCCGGCCGGCTTCAAGCAAAAAAGCATTCCCATAATCCCAGAAATACATTCCCTGACGGGCCATCGTATTGATCGCGTTAACCTGACGGCATAGCGATTGTTGAACTTCGGCTTTGAATTTCAACGGATCCCTGACCATCAGGTCATTGGACTCTTCCAGGGTCAACCCGACGGGATAATAGCCCCCTGACCAGGGATTGTGAAGAGAGGTTTGATCGGATCCGAGTTCCACTTTAATATTATGTTCAGCAAAATATTCCCAGAGGTCAACCACATTCCCTTCATAAGCCAATGAAACGGCTTCTTTATTATCAACTGCCCGGCTGAGGCGGTGGGCCAATTCAGCCAGACTGGTAAAAACTTCATCGACCCATCCCTGGTCATGGCGTTTTTTCACCACTTTCGGATTGATTTCAGCAATAACGCCGATGGCCCCGGCAATAACGGAAGCTTTTGCCTGAGCCCCCGACATTCCGCCCAAACCGGATGAAACAAAAACTTTACCGCCAATTTCGCCGGTACTTTTCATACGGTTTGCATTCAGAATGGTAATGGTGGTGCCATGCACGATCCCCTGCGGGCCAATGTACATATAGGAACCTGCGGTCATTTGCCCGTATTGGGTAACCCCGAGTGCATTGAACCGCTCCCAGTCGTCGGGGGTTGAATGGTTCGGGATCATCATACCGTTGGTCACCACAACCCGGGGGGCCTCTTTATGCGAAGGGAAAACGCCCAATGGATGGCCCGAATACATGACCAGGGTCTGTTCATCCGTGATTTCTGCTAAGTATTTCATGGTCAGCAGGTACTGGGCCCAGTTCTGAAAAACAGCTCCATTTCCGCCATACGTAATCAACTCATGGGGATGTTGGGCAACTACCGGGTCAAGGTTGTTCTGAACCATCAGCATGATGGCAGCAGCCTGTACCGAACGGTGCGGGTAATCGTAAATACTACGGGCATACATGGGATAAGTAGGACGAAACCGATGCATGTAAATCCGTCCGTATTGTTTCAGTTCCATTGCAAATTCCGGTGCAAGAATGGCATGAAATTTTTTATGAAAATAGCGTAACGCGTTTCGTACCGCTAATTTCTTCTCTTCTTCCGATAAAATATCTTTTCTTACCGGTGCATGGTTAACGGAAAGGTCGCGGGGCAATAATTCCGGGAGTATTTCCGGGATACCCGTTAAAATGGCTTTTTTAAAATCGTCTCTGTTCATGGTTTCAGAAAATTTCGGAAATGGGCTGGAAAAGGCAATACAAAAATACCATAAATGTTGACCCGGTCAGATTTTTTCCTGTTCCGGCCGGAGTATCTGGTAAAGAAAATCCCGGGCACGAAAAAGCTGTACTTTGACAGTATTCAGGGGCAGATTGAGTTCCAGGGCAATCTCTTCGTACGACCACTCTTTAAAATACCTCAATTCTATTAAAAGCCGGTAATGTGGTTTTAATTTTTCAACCACTTCATGCATCCGCTTAATTTTTTCCTTTTCGATGATCTTTTCTTCGGGATCAAGGATGGGGGAAGGCAAGGAGGATGGCAAATCAAATTCATTGTCATCATCGCCAAAAGTTCCGTCGGCAAACTGGAAACGCTGGTTCTTGCGGAGGAAGTCAACACAATTGTTGGCTGCAATTTTAAACAACCATGTACTGAAAGCAAAATCAGTGGTATACTGAGGGAGGTGTTTAAATGCTTTTCCGAAGGCTTCGATGGTCATATCATCGGCGTCGGTAGCATTTCCAGTCATTTTCAGCATCATAAAATAGAGAGAATCGCGATAGTTGTTCAACAATTCGGCATAAGCCTGTTGATCGCCCTGATGAAGCGCTTTCTGAACCAGGGCGTAATCGCGTTGTCCTTTTTCGGTGAGGTGCCCGATTACTTCCATTTTCCGGGTTTATGGAACAGATTTACAACCAGGATAGAAACGTTGAAAAGGAGCATGAAAAGATCCAGGACGGGTATAAAAAGAATCAGGTCTTTTTCGTCTAATCGGCGCATACTCCCTGAAAAAACAACATATTGGGACACCAACCGGAGCAACACCAGAAGCAGTACCGGGATGGTTGAAGCAGAGAGGGAGACCAGCAGGATGAACAGGGTATAAAAGAGTAGCAAACTGAGTGAATAGGCCCCCAACAGGAGTTTATGCTTAATTTTATAGTGGATGCTTGTAGAAAGATGGCGCTTTTTCTGGGTTATCCATTTTTCCAGTGTCTGTTTCGGGTCCGAAAGGGTAAAGCTTTCCTTATTGATCCTTATGGTAGTATTGGCTGAGGTTGCCACACTGTTTATGAACAGGTCGTCGTCGCCCGATCGGATTTGGTAATGGGAGATAAATCCATTTTTCCGATAAAAAGCCTCTTTAAGATACGATAGGTTCCGGCCGACGCCCATATATGGAATTCCTGCGAGCGCAAAGGAGAGATACTGCATGGCAATATGAGCGGTATCGAAACGGATCAGTTTGTTTAAAATCCCTTTTGCTTTGTTGTAAGCGCTATATCCGAGGACAACTTCGGTATTGGGCCCGAAACCAGAGACCATCTCCTGTATCCACCGGGAGGTGGCAGGCCGGCAATCGGCATCGGTGAGTAACAGGATAGGATAATGGGCCGATTTGATCCCGATCGAGAGTGGGAACTTTTTGCCGGAAAAAAAGTTCAGGTCCTCCCGGATGGTAATACTTTTGAGTTTCGGATACTGTTCTTCCAATGACGACAACAGATATCGGGTATCGTCATCAGAAGCATGGTCAACCACCAGCACTTCATATTCAGGATAATCCTGTTCCAGGATCAGGGGAAGGTTCTCCTTCAGTTGATGGTATTCGTTGTGAGCGCTGATGACAACAGAGACACCCGGGAATTTTTCGGGCAGGGGCGGTTGTTGAAAACGGGCCAGTCGCCAATAAAAAAACCAATAAAAAAACAGCTGCACCATCCAGGATAAAACAAATACAGCAAGTAAGAATAAAGGAAAAAAATGCGTATCAATCAATAAATCAATCATTTGATATTCAAAGGTTGCATGAAGCAAATTTATTCATTCCCGTTGAATTACAACCAGGATTGTGTAAAAATTGACCAGATGGTTGAAAATAGTTTAAAATCTTGAGAGAAAATGGAAGAACCCGTATCTTTGCCCAAACTTTAATAATCTTTCTTCATTGGAATTTGACATTTCTCACCGCGATCACCATTCGAAAGCACGGGCAGGAATAGTGACGACCGATCATGGGGTCGTTGAAACCCCGTTTTTTATGCCTGTGGGCACCGGTGGGGCGGTTAAAGCCCTTCATCTGGAAGAGTTGCGCAATGAGGTGAAAGCCCCGATCATGCTGTCGAACACCTACCATCTCTACCTGCGCCCGGGGGCAGATATCATATCAAAAGCAGGAGGGTTGCACCGTTTCATCGGATGGGACAAACCCATTTTAACGGACAGCGGAGGGTATCAGATCTATTCTCTTGGTGATATTCGTAAATTCACCGACAACGGCGTGGTATTTCAGTCGCATATTGATGGCTCAAAACATCTGTTCACCCCCGAAAAAGCAATCGATGTCCAACGGGCTCTCGGAGCCGACATCATCATGGCTTTCGACGAATGTACCCCTTATCCATGTGATCCGGCCTACGCCAAAAAGTCGATGAAACGCACCCACCATTGGTTGGCGCGATGTCACAGTCACTTTCACCAGACAACCTGCATACATGGGTATTCACAAAACCTTTTTCCCATCGTTCAGGGCAGTATTTATCCGGAACTTCGGCAAGAATCGGCGCGGTTCATTTCCGGTTTTGAGTCACCGGGATATGCCATTGGCGGGTTATCTGTTGGAGAACCTGCATCGATGATGTACGAGATGACTGCATTGGTTTGCGATATCCTGCCCGACAATAAACCAAGATATCTGATGGGCGTCGGGACCCCTGCCAACATCCTGGAAAGCATTGCCCTGGGCGTTGATATGTTTGATTGTGTAATCCCGACCCGGAACGGGCGCAATGGGATGCTTTTTACACGCAACGGGATCATCAATATTAAAAATGAAAAATGGAAGGAAGATTTCTCCCCACTTGAAGCCGACGGGGAGGTGTTCACCGACAATCAATACAGTAAGGCTTTTCTCCGGCACCTGTTTATTTCCAAAGAAATTCTGGCATCGATGGTAGCCACCATGCACAACCTCGGTTTTTACATCTGGTTGATGAAGTCGGCACGGGAGCAGGTGATGCAGGGCACTTTTTGGGAATGGAAACAAAAAATGAGCGTTGAACTGATGAAGCGGATTTGAATAAACCGCGCGGGCCAGGCCGGCCACGGGTAAGATCCGGTATAAAAAATTTATCTCCATGAAACATCCGAAATTCAATTTTTTAAAAGGTGTCTCAGCTCCCATGCTGATCATTTTAGGAATCTGGTTTATCATCAATATCCTTCAATCGGCTTTTACCGGATTATTCGACGACGAAGCTTTTTTCTGGTTATACGGAGAGCATTTAAACTGGGGGTTTTATGAACATCCCCCCATGGTTGGGCTGCTGATCCGGGCCGGGTATGAAATTTTTCATAACGAACTGGGAGTGCGGCTGTTTTTTGTCATTGCTTCCACATTGACCATTTTCATGATCATACGTATGGCGGAAGTGCGGAATTATTTTCTTTTCGCAGCGCTCTGTTTTTCGCCCCTGATCCTTCAGGTTGGGGGGTTCATTGCGGCCCCGGATGTTCCGATGATTTTTTTTATTGCCTTGTTTTTCCTGGTTTACAAAAAAATCCTTGAAAAAGAGAATCTCCCTCTTTCCTTATTGTGGGGTTTCATCATGGCCGCGATGATTTACAGCAAATACAATGCGATCCTGATCATTTTTTTTACCCTTTTATCGAACCTTTCCCTTTTGAAAAAAAGATTCTTTTATGTGGCTGCCGGAACGGCCATCCTGTTTTTTATCCCCCACATCCTTTGGTCGTTGGCCAATGATAACCCGACCATTTATTACCATTTGATCGAACGAAACATAGAGCAGGAGGAATACTTCCGGTATTTTTTTGAATATATTGCAGGTCAGCTTGGGATATACGGCCCGTTGATGGCGCCCTTTTTCATCTGGGCGGCCTTTGCATACAAATCCCATGGGCATTTTGAAAAAGCGCTGAAATTTTCGGCCATCGGAACCCTTCTATTTTTCCTTTTATATACCATCCGTGGCCAGGTAGAACCCAACTGGACCGTCCCCGCTTTTGTCCCGATGATCATTTTAACTTATAAAGCATTGGAAAACAGAATAAAAGCACACCGGATCATTTTTTATTTAGCCGGGATTAGTTTTGTTCTGATGATCTTTTTCAGGGTCTATCTGGCCTATGATTTTCTGAAACTTCCTAAAAAGCTGGTCAACCTTTCCGAACTATTTTACTGGAGGGAATGGGCAACCGATATGGAGAAACTGGCGGATGGGAAGCCAGTCTTATTCTTTAACTCCTATCAGCGGGCATCTAAATACACTTTTTATACCGGGAAACAAGCCACCACTCTGGAAGATTTCAACAGTCACCGCACCCAGTTCTATTACTGGTCTGATCTGGAAAGGGAACTTCAGGGGAAACAAGTTTTCGTAAGCGGGTTTTCCTCCTATCATAACTTTCCGGATGTGAAAGAGTATCATGGGAAAAACGGATCCTATACCAATTATGGCATTGAAAACAATTTTGTTTCGTTTTACCGTGTCCCGATAAAAACCATGTTGAAAAAATTTACCTATCCGTCAAATTCCGAAGTCCTTATCCCCATCCGGATATTCAACCTCGACGATCATCCCCTGCGATTTGACCCCGACACCACCAAACCTTCTCATCTGGTATACCATTTTTTAAAACAGGGTCGTTATGCGGCTGAGGAGGCCCCATCAACCGATATCACCCAGATGGTCATCAATGGAAAATATGCCGATACCACCATGGTCATAAAAACCCCTTCTGAACCCGGAGAATATCATTTTTGGGTATCCATAAAAACAGGTTGGTTGCGGGGGGCCCACAACGAAAACCATCACATTATGAAAATCTATTGATGCGTACCATCGACCTTTATATTATAAAAAAGTTTTTAGGGACTTTTTTTCTGACCCTGGTCCTTTTAATTTTCATAGTGATCGTTTTTGATATTTCAGAAAAGATTGACAATTTTTTACGATTTGACGCTCCGCTTCGCGCCATTATCTTCGATTATTATCTCAATTTCGTTCCCTATTTTATCAACCTTTTCAGTTATTTGCTGACCTTTATCGCGGTAATTTTTTTCACTTCCCGCATGGCCTCAGACTCCGAGATAATCGCTATCCTGAGTTCCGGGATCAGTTTCAGGCGGTTGCTTTTTCCCTATTTTATCTCTGCTACAGCCCTTGGGTTACTCTCTTTTTTTTTAGCCAATTTCATTATTCCCTATACCAACCGGAATATGTTTGCGTTCGAAAAAAGATATCTTAAAGACGCCCGGGAGTTCAACAATCAGAATATTCACCTTCAGATCAGCACCGGGACCTTTATTTATCTGGAGAACTTCAATACGCACACCCATTCCGGCTGGAAATTTACCCTGGAAAAGTTCAAAGACCGCGAACTCGTTTACAAACTCAAAGGTGAACGCCTGGAATGGGACAGCATCCGGGAAAGCTGGATTATCAATAATTATTATATCCGTCGTATGGAAGGCATGAATGAATCGATTGCCAAAGGGGCCAAACTGGATACCATCCTGCCTTTTAAACCGGCCGATTTTACGGCCGATATCGAAGAGGTAAAAATTATGAATTATTTTACATTGCGGGAACATATTAAGAAGAAGGAGTTGCGCGGGGACCCCGATGCAATTAAATATAAAGTTAAAAAATATGAACGGATCGCCTTTCCCTTTGCTACCATCATTCTCACATTGATTGGCGTATCGGTATCCAGCCGGAAAGTTCGAGGTGGAATTGGATTTCACCTTGGGTTTGGCCTTGCTTTGACCTTTATTTATATTCTTTTTATGCAGATTTTCACTGTTTTTGCCACCCTTGGGAATCTTCCCCCCATCCTTGCAGTCTGGGTCCCCAACATCATTTTTGGGATTATTGCCCTGATTATGATCTGGAAAGCCCCGAAATAAGAGGGAAAACGCGGGAATGGACTAATGATCCGAATACCAGATAAAACAGCCGGGGAAACGATCATCCAAAGGGAATGTTTTCTTAAAGATCCCATAGACCGCTGAGCCACTTCCTGAGAGAGAGGCATAGAGGGCGCCGGCATCGTATAATTTTTCTTTGACTTTTTCTATTTCAGGATGGGATTGAAATACCGGTTTTTCAAAATCGTTTATCAGTTCGCTTTTCCACGCCTCCACCGGTTTCCTGACAACATCGGAAATGTGCTGATCGGGCCAGGCAGGTTCGGCTGCCGCGTATGCGGCAGCCGTATTACAATGAATATCCGGGACAACAAGTACCAGCGAAAAGTCGGGCAAGGCAACGTTCAACTGGAAAAACCGGTCTCCCCTTTCACAGGCTAAAACCGGTTTGCCTTCAATAAAAAAAGGACAATCGCTGCCCAGTTGCCGGGCGTAATCTTCCAATTGTTCAACGGATAAATCCAGATCGAAAAGTTCATTCAACAATTTCAAAGTAAATGCCCCATCCGCTGATCCACCGCCCAGACCTGCCCCCATGGGAATGATTTTATGGAGATGAATTTTCACCGGAGGAAGTCCGGTCTCCGGGTCCAGGGTGCGGAATTCCGTAAACGGGGAGTGCAAAACGGATTGCCGGTTTGACGACAACTTCGTGTATATCATGGGGCTCAGCATTTGACAGGCCCTGATACAGAGGTTGGATTCCGGGTCTCCCGGGATAGGAAGTCCGGAAGTTGAAAATTCAAAACGACCCTCTGCCGCAGGTACTATTTCTAATAAATCGCACAGTCCAATCGGATAAAAGAGGGTCTCAATGTTATGAAATCCGTCGGGTCGCCGGGAAATAATATTCAGTCCAAGATTGATTTTTGCAGGTGGGAAAACGAGCATATAAAACGATTTACGATTTTGACACAAGATGGTCCGGTTTATTGTTGGTCAGGGAATGATGCGGGTTTTTTAAAATCCGGGTTGGTGAGAAAAAGGGTATCGGATAGTGTGTATAAAAACGCTTTCAGATCGTTTTTTTGTGAAGGGGTAAGTTGCACCCCGTGAGTACTGATATGATGCATCAGGGGGCTGATAGTGGGTGACCATACCAAGTGTGAATTGTAAAAATCGAGGACTTCATCCAGTGTTTTAAAACGACCATCGTGCATATACGGGGCAGTAAATTCAATGTTTCTCAGGGTGGGTGCCTTATAGGCCCCAATGTCGGCCGGATCTCCAGAAATAGAGTACCGGTCGATGGGATCATGAAACACGGAATCCTTGCCATTATTGTAGAAAAGGTGGGTGGTAAACAATGGGTTTCCTTCTCCCCCGTGACAATGGAAGCAATCGGCCCCCAATTCCGTCATAAAAAGCACATACCCGTTACGTTCGGAATTTGTAAGTGAGATCTCCCCGCGGAGGAACCGGTCAAATCCCGAATCGGAAGATATCAGGGTCCTGATAAACTGGGCAATGGCCCTCCCCATGTTCTTCACCGTAACGACAGGGCTTCCAAACGCTTTTTCAAACAATTGGGGATAACCTTTGATACTTTGTATCAGGGCCTTGGTACGGTTGGTATCGCCCGCCATTTCGTGCGGTGCGACAATGGACATCCAAGTAAGATCTTCCAGGTTCCTGAAGGCCGGAGATGGATTTTCGCTGCTGATTTTTCCATTCCATAGATATCCATGGTTTGTCCATACCAGATTAATCATGGGCAACATATAATGGGGCGTGAAAATCCCGGTCAAGCCATGGGTGCGTCCATCGGTATATACAGGATGATCCATCCCACATTCAAAACTTCGAGATTGAAGGTGACAGGTGGCACAACTCATCAGGGAGTCGGGGTGTGTCCGGCCGGAGATGCGTCCGTCGTAAAACAGATACCTACCCAAAGCAATACCTTCAACGGTCATAGGGTTATCGGCAGGAATGTTTAATTTCGTTGGGAAATACCGGGGGATTTGAATGGTATATGGAGTTGCATGAAATTCAGGTTCCGATGTTTCATCTTTTTTACAGGAAGAAATGGAAATTAAAACAATCAGAGAAAAAAAATAAAATATCTGAATTTTATCAGGCTTCATATTCGGCATTTTGGTCTTCCAGTTTCCAGTTTATTGGCTGGTTGCCTCTTTTTTCCAATACATGGTTGATTTGTGAAAAATGGTTGCACCCAAAAAAACCCCGGTGTGCTGATAGAGGGGAGGGATGTGCAGCGGTGAGGATAAAATGGCGAGCGTCATCAATCAGATTTTTTTTGGCGATTGCATAATTTCCCCAAAGAACGAATATCAACCCCGTATGATGGGAGGAAAGTTTTTTGATCACCGCATCGGTAAAGATTTCCCATCCATGGCCCTGATGGGAACCGGCCTTGTCTTCGCGAACCGTCAGGGTAGCATTAAGCAATAGAACACCCTGACGGGCCCATTGGGTCAGATCACCGGAAGCGGGGATGGGTAAACCCAGATCGCTTTCCATTTCCTTGAATATATTGACCAGCGATGGTGGTTTTGGGACACCCCGAGGCACAGAAAAACACAAACCATGGGCCTGTCCTGCCCCATGATACGGATCTTGTCCAAGGATGACAACTTTTACACGATCAAACGGAGTCTGATTAAATGCATTAAAGATGAATGGTCCGGGAGGAAAAACACGGTACATTTTCTTTTCCTTTATTAAAAAATCTTTCAATTGGCTGAACCAGGGCTGTTCAAATTCCTCCCTGAGCATCATTTTCCAACGCTCTTCAATAACCGGTTCAATTTTTTCCATATATCACTTAATCAATGAACTTTTAATAACCCATACAATAAAACAACCAAATATTTGTTTTTATACAAAATAACTCCTCCCTTTGTCAAAGCATACTTAATTCCAGGATCAGACGCATGAAAAAATTAGTTTATATTTTATTGACAGTCATTGCTTTTGGTATTCTTTCATCCTGTGCTTCAAACAAACAGTGCGCTGCATATGGTGAAACACAAAGGTACCAAATAGAACGTCATTGATATTCAATTTTCAGCACAAATTTTGAATTCATGGGAGGCCGCCTGCTTCCCGTTTATTTTTACTTTTGTATTGTTGTTTCCATTGATTTTCCTTATCCATGATGCGGTACCTCCTGACAGCAATGCTATTTTTTCTGACTGCGGGTGAATATTTTACCGTTGCACAGGTTATTCCGGATTCCGATACACTGCCGGAAAATGTTTTGCTTGAGAAGCAGTGGAGCCTTGGCGCTTTAATCCATTCCAACGGATGGGGTTTAAAATTCAGAAGGGGCCACAATGTTACTGCACTCCGGCAATTTATGTGGGAGCTTGAGTATTCCACCTATAAATCGACTAAAGAGATCCGTACCATCAATCCCTATTTTGCCGATTCCCGATCTTATATCTATGGGAAAATAAACTATGTCTCTTTTTTACGTGGTGGGATCGGCCAGCAATTCATCCTGAACCGTAAGCCCTATTGGGGAGGGGTACAGTTAAGCGTGGTATTGTATGGTGGTTTTTCGTTGGGGATAACCAAGCCCATGTACCTTTATATCATCTATTTCAACAGTGGATATACCGATTATGAGGTAAAAGAGGAGAAATACGACCCCGAACTCCATTTTGCCGATAACATTTATGGACGGGGCCCATTTCTTTCAGGGATTTTAAACCTGGGGTTCTATCCCGGTGCCTATATTAAAACCGGGCTTGATTTTGAATTTGGGTCACAAAACAGGCGCATCAATTCGCTGGAAGTTGGAGGAACACTCGATTTCTCACCCATCCCCATACCCATAATGGCATACAATCCGAAACAGCAATTCTTTTTGACCCTCTACCTGAGTATCATGTTAGGGAAGAGGTATAATAGGTGAGGGGTGAGGGGTGAGGGGTGAGGGGTGAGGGGTGAGGGGTGAGGGGTGAG
>DYSO01000243.1 GCA_020718225.1 Draconibacterium orientale
TTCGGCTAAGATACGAAATTATTCTAATTACGTCATATTATATGTGACGTGACACAAGTTGAATTTAGTTTGTTCATCAGTTCGATCCGCTCGGAGGTCACTTTAAGCCCATGGGATCTGTGGGTGGCCAATTTGCTCTTAATTTCCGCCGCCTTCTCCCGCCCTATACCATCAACGGTTAATGAAATATTAAGGGATCTCTCATCCTCTTTTCCTATATCAACAGTAATTGTACCTTTAGCACGCTTGTGCATCAGTCCATGCCAGATGGCATTTTCAATAAAGGGTTGCAGAAGCATTTTTGAGCAAGGCGTGCATTATTCAAAAACGAAAAAATATCGAAGCGGTATCCTTTGATGATAAACTCGCTGTTGCTGATATTGGCATATGCCAGTATTTTTCCATCGGCAGGCGGCACTGTAACGGTTGAGTTGGTATCCACCGGTCTGGCATTATTCTTTAGTTTCCGGGTAAAGAAATCGTTGAAAGAGGTGAACTCCTGTTTTTGGGCGGTGCTCATGTCGATATCAAATTCCTCAACAAAGGGTTGTATTTTTTGGATCGATGAAGGACGATCCATCCTGTTGCCATAAACAGACGAAACCACCTTTCTTTTGGCCAGCGCCCACCCGGTTTAACTTCAACCGCTGAAGGACAAACATACGGTGATCGATCCCATTATCATTTCAATGGAGGTGCCTGTCTGAAACAGGTTGTTTGTTTCCGGGGATGTGTAACGTAAATTACTGCCTGTTCATTAACCTTAGGTTACCGGAGTGTTTTGGCGGATAATAAATCCAGTGCCAGGTAGACACTTCTATGAACCTCAATGAATGATCAGTTTCTTCGTGGCGGAGACGGTCTCACCCCGGATCGTGACAAAATATAACCCTGCCTCCAGGTTTCCGGCCGGCAGGGTAATTGTGACGGGTGACGGGGCGTTGTAAACCACTTCCATCCTGTAAATCATTTTCCCGGAGATATCATTCAATGAGATTATTTTCTTTCCTGATTCCTCCGATGACAGCAGTAGATGAATATCACGACCGCCTCCCGGATTGGGATAAAGGGTTGCCTTCAGCCCGTTCTTTTCATCCGGACCGGGATTTTCGGCAGGGGTCGTGAAGGCCTGTGTCCGTGACCAAACGATGTCGCGTCCCTTCGATCCCTTCACGGTCCAGTAATACGTCGTGCCCGGTTGCGGGCTGAAATCATCGAGGCTGATCTCTTCAGCTTTTCCGGTTGAGCGTTCGATAATGACAGAGGACGGGCTCACATGTCCGATGGCAGTGAGGTAAAACGTATAATTGTCGGCCTCAAAATCCTCCGCCTTCCAGGCAAACAGCAGTTCGGAAGATCTCAGCTCCTGTCCGTTGCCGGGAACAAGCGGAAGGATTTTACCAATACGTGCTTGGTTGACAATGTATGCGATGTACCATGGACGCTGATCGCCAAGTTCGTCATAATACCACCATTTCACACCGTCCTCATTTCTGAACCAATAGGTGCTGATATCCAGGCTCTCGATTTTCGGTCCTTTCGACCGGGAGGTCAGGTTGTACAGGGAAGCCTCGATCTCCTGGCCGAATTTTGTCTTAACACTGGTCTCGGTGGAATAATTCACCTCATTTCCGGCGCTGATGTTGGCTTTGAAGATCTCCGGGATCTTGAGAGAAACCCCGATTTTTGCTTCGTATGTGGTTCCCGATTCATAGGTCGAAACAGAATCATTCGAGATAGCGTAGGTTCCTTTCGATCCATGGGCACCATCGTCCCATGAAAGGTTCATGATCGGACTCAGGCCATAGCCTACTGCGCTGCTTACGATCGCAGTTCGTTTATCGGACTTCCAACCGCCCAGGGTTGAATCGTTCGGGTTTTCAACATAAAACGGGAATCCTGCCAGGTCTCTTTTCTCTGTTTTTATTTCCGTTCCAAACACCCTGAAAAGGAACTGTAGGGATGAGGTGTCGGGATAGGTAAAGTCAGTGTCCCACCAGGTATACTTTATATAGTGTCAGCAAGAAAACTCAACTTTTTTGAACTCTGGGTCTGAGTTTAC
>DYSO01000097.1 GCA_020718225.1 Draconibacterium orientale
ATTCTCTTTCCCAAATTAATGCCCTATATTTGTAGGGGGTGAATAGTTACAATTTATGTTGTTGGCAAAACAGGAGGGGCAAAACCGAGAGGATTTATTGGATATACAAGGGATGGAGGCGCTCAATGGGACTCTCTTCTACCGGCAGATAATTTTAACTATAACGAATGGATTGGTGTATGTTCATCCGGGAATACCATCGTCATATATGGCGGAAAATCCCATTACCTGGTCAGCGCTGATGGAGGGACAACCTGGCGGAATGATTCTGTTCGGGCTTCCGGAGGCGGAGGTGGAGCCGATATTAACCACCTGATCATGCTCAATCAGCAAACATGGTGGGGAGCGCTTGATATGGGCAATGTTTGCCTTACTACCGATGGTGGATCTGCCTGGACTATGCAGCCAACCGGCCAGGGCGGTTCATACCTCCTTGGCATCGATGCCTGGGACAACCGGCTTGCATTGGCAGTTGGCGAGGCGGTAAACTGGCCAAACCGGGGACCAATAATAAAATCTTCAAACGGAGGGATGACCTGGGCTTTACAAAAGGTGTTCAGATCCAATTTGCAAAAGATCTCCTTTATCAAACAATAACCCTGTATTTCAACAATTATGTTCGTTTTTCATTTCTTAATAACTTCATTTTAAAATTGTTGACATATGAAAAAGTATTACGCTATATTTTACATTCTTGATCGGAAGCGGATTTAAATTTTTTTCGATCTTCGCCGTATTATGCCAACTCGTGTGTTTGGGAGTGTAAACAAATTTGATTTTTTTTAATAATCGATCACACTCTTGAATTGATAAGGTTTGATAAAAGGATTTCTGAAAGTGGGTGTTTATACTGAATGCCAGGATTCTTTGGGCGCTTGGCTACAGGTATGCTTCAGATGCATTTCATGCCAATGATCATGTGGTTCGATCTTATAATTTCTTTTAAATTCCTCAATTACTTTTGCTCAGGTTTAACCAATAAAATATTTAAAATGAAAAAGTCAATTCTTGTTCCTGCTGCTGCGACCTTAATCAGTGTTACACCATTCGCACAAAAGGCCACAGAGGTACCTGTCAAAGTAAAAACCTCATTTGAACAGAAATTTAGTGGCGCCCGGAAAGTAAAATGGGGAAAAGAAAACGCTACCGAATGGGAGGCAGCGTTTACCATGAACAATAGAGTTTTTTGAATGTCTGTATTGGATAAAATTGTATGTTTACATTGAAAAAATAAGAACATGATGACTTTTAACCAGTACTGCCAGATACCTGAACAGGATGAAAAATCCGGGCATCTTGAAATTATTAAAAGGGATGACGGGTTTATAATATTTATTGACGATCACCCTCTGCTGACACGGAAAAAAGGGGAGTTTTACCATTCCAATGAAAGAGTATTACAAATGGTTATTACCGGTATCATGTTTCCGGGTAATTCATTGGGTTCGGTAATTTCTGCCAAAAATCTTTTTGGTTTTCAGTATGATATTGTCGGGAAGGAATCTCAGCAAACCATAGATGTTCTTGTCCCGGTTGTTGAAAACGATCCTTTTGTAAAACTTAAAACAACCGGCAAAACCGGTATTACACCATTGTCACCGACACATTCTCTTTTTAATTTTTCATTTATTACCCTGGCTTCCTTGGTACGTTCAATCAATGAATTGGTGAATAAGGCCCTTCAGGAACAAATCCTGGAGGAATCGGACCGTCATCCATTTGTGTACCTTATCTGGAGGAGCATCGATCATTTAACGAAAGAACAGCAAACAGTATTACAGGCATTGGCCGGTATTCACGGGGCGGGTGTTGTGTTGCCCCTGGGTTTGATATCTGGCTTGATCTGTCCGACTGAATATGTAAACGGGCTGATAGCATTGCAATTACAGCCAGATCATCATCATGCCTCATTGATTCATGATGCCGTTCTGGCTCTCGATTATATTGCCTCTTTCAACTCCGGTTCAAATCACGGAAAACCTTTACAGCAACTCATCAAGGATGGTGAAAGCGAATCGCTTGAGTTTAAATCGACCCTTCGTTGGGACATACGGGCCGGGAAAACCAATCAGGCAGTGGAACGAGCTTGCCTGAAAACCATCTCTGCATTCTTAAACACCCATGGCGGCATATTGCTTATCGGGGTGCGTGATGATGGATCAATTGAGGGAATTGAGACCGATAAATTTGTTAATGAAGATAAATTTTTACTGCATCTTTGGACCCTGATCCGTACCTGCCTTGGAAGGGATGTAACCCCTTCAATACAGACAAGTCTCGGGAAAATGGAGGAGAAAACCGTTTGTATTGTGAAGTGTGGGAAAAACAAGCGGCCCGTTTTTTTACGTCAACCGGGGTTCCCGGAAGAATTTTTCATTCGTCTGGGGCCGGCCAGCAATGCCATGGATATCAGTGAAGCTTTGAAGTACATAGCCGACCATTTTTCTGATCAGTAGCGCCAGAAACAACAACCTGATCAGTCCCATGTATCTCTAAATCAAACGGCCTTATCTTGATCCTCTTAATGTCAACGGTTGACGACACTACCATCGGGGGCTTGAAATGCCAAAGGGGCTTAGTGCCGGATTTGTATTAAACGGATCATTAAATATTGAATTCCGGTACCAGGGATTGATACCCTCTGAGTATCGGAATCCCGCCTGAATATAGAAGTTGTCACCGATTTTATAACCAATATTAAAGTCAACTCCCTGCGCCCCTTTTTGAGAGGTGCGGTTAAAGGGGTTATATGGGAGGGGATCCTTGGTAATTGGGATTTGTTTAAAAGCCGACCCAAAGATGGTCAGTCGGTCATTCACCGCCCAAAGTCCGTTAACATACAGGGTCGCAGTAGTGAAATTGCCGTTACTGATGTTGTTTTCTTCTGTCCCGAACCAGGGCCTTGCTCCAAAATAATCGGTGGTGGCCACCGTAAATCCTCCCCCCAGGCGTATCCGGGGAGTGATAACATAGGAAATTCCAGGGGAAACCCAGGTAGTAAGGGCTGATCCGAAACCTGCAACCGATGAGAACTCCGAACCAATATTTAAACTGTATTTTAACCTCTTTCCCTGATAGTCCCGTAACGGTTCACTTGAATTGGTATCACTTGCCGGTAATTGACCCATTGCCAATGACAAACTCACAATTAAAAATCCCAAAATCATCCCTGTTTTTTTCATCCCTGAATCAATTTTAATACATATACCATCCAACCTGTCCAACCTGTCAAACTTGTCAAACTTGTCCAACCCGTCCAACCTGCTCATCTTCCAACCGGACCATACGTAAAAGGATAAATTTCACCAGGATGGTCTCTGCCTTACGGTTTGAAATGCCAGCCAGACTTGCGAAACTTGCCAGTGTTATCGATTTGTTGGTTTCAAGATAAGAGAGTAAAAATTTCTCCGGGTCAGTAAATTTAATAAATACTCCCTGTTGCTTTTTTTCGCCCTTCCAAACGCGCAATAATATGCTGCTTACAATTAAATTCTGATCGCCTACCCGGTGGTAGGATTTCCAGGACCCCTGGTGGTCTTGTGCGAAATGAGGTTTTAAGGAACTTTTCCGGACAATGATTTCCAATATTGTTTTTTTTTTGATGTGCCACTCCTTGAAACTGTAAGCGACCGATGGGTTGCAATAACGTTTTGCCGCTTGTTCCACCATATACCACTCCTCTTCGCTTCGGATTCCTGCCAGGGTACCATTGTCATTGACCCCGATAAGCAGGCGCCCGCCATCTGCATTTGCAAATGCAACAAGGGTCCGGGCTATTTTATGTGCATCTGCAATTTCAAATTTAAAATCCAATTGCTGGTGTTCGCCCTCCTGGATCAGTTTTGAAATATAATGAACCATTATTTGAAGGTTATATTTCCTCCCGCAGTAATTTTTTCACAATAATGACATCGCAGTTTTAACTCATTTTTATCGATAACAGTGAATTTTGTTGGGATCTCTTCGTTATTGGTAATGCAATTGGGATTAAAACATTTCACAATTTTTTCGACATAATCGGGAATTTCCACCTTGTTCTTTTCAGTAACTTTAAAATTTTTGATAACGATAAGCGTGGCAGAAGGGGCGACCAGGGCAATTTTATTAATTTCATCGCTCCTGAAAAATTTATTGCTGACTTTGATTATCCCCTTTTTTCCCATTTTTGTACTATCCAGGTTTGTCCCGATCAGCAATTGATTTTGATATTCACTCAGGTTAAGGATTTTAATAACCTGAAAAACATTCTGGCTCGGGATATGATCGATTACTGTTCCGTTTTCAATAGCTGAAACTTTCAGCTCTTTTCTAAGTTCTTCTTTTTCCATGATTCTAAATTATTAGTTTAATCAACCACTCCCAAAATAGCTGCCAACAAAGCCTGGCGGACAAAGACCCCGTTCAGGGCCTGAGTGAAGTAGTAAGCTTTTGGATTATCGTCAACATCGGTGGTAATTTCATTCACCCTGGGAAGGGGGTGCAGTACCCTGAGGTTTGGTTTTGCACCGTCAAGCATGCTGTTTTTCAGTACATAGGCAGATTTTACCTTTTCATAGTCCAGCGGATCGGAGAACCGTTCCTTCTGTATGCGCGTCATGTAAAGGATGTCTGCTTTCTGAATGATCTCCGAAAGATCGGTGTACTGGTGATACGTAAGGTTTTTCTCTTTAATATGAATTTTAACGGCGCTTGGAAGTTTGAGTTCCAACGGTGAAACAAGATGGAATGTGGTATTGTAATTACACAATGCCATCACCAGGGAGTGCACGGTCCGTCCGTACTTCAGATCCCCCACAAAGGCAATTTGTAAGTTGTCGAGGGTCCCCTGGGTTTTCCTTATCGAATACAGGTCGAGCAGCGTCTGGGTAGGATGCTGATTGGCGCCATCACCGGCATTGATCACCGGGACTTTGGCAACTTCGCTGGCAAAACGTGCGCTTCCTTCTTTGGGGTGCCGGATGACGATCAGGTCACAATAATTACTGACGGTCAGGATGGTATCCCTGAGCGATTCACCTTTCTGAACGCTGGAGCTTGCTGCATCGGTGAACCCGATTACCTGGGCCCCAAGCCGGGTTGCAGCGCTTTCAAAACTTAACCGGGTTCTTGTCGATGGTTCAAAAAACAGGGTTGCAACTACATAATCCGCCAAAATCCGCTGTTTGGGATGCTTTTCAAAGATACCGGCCAACTCAAGGATCCTGATGTGTTCTTCACGGGTGAAATCGTTGATGGAAACAAGACTTTTGTTTTTCATTTTCAGGATGTTAATTATATAATATGGGTTGAACAAATGTAAAAAAAAATCCCGGTAAAACCGGGATTTTGAATCTATTTAATTTTATGTTTTTTCAGAAAACTACTGAGAATACCCTCCAGGTCAGGTTTCCCGATTTCCTGTAGATCATAATATACACGCGTATTTGGTTGCTTGATTTTAACCAATCGGTTCAGGTCAATGGGTGTTGCAATAATCACCGAATCACATTTTACTTTGTTAATCGTTGCTTCCAAATCCTTGATTTGTTGATCACCATATCCCATGGCCGGAAGTAACTGACCAATATTGGGGTATATCCTGAATGTTTCGGCAAGTTTGCCAACAACCCATGGACGGGGATCGATCAGTTCGGCAGCGCCGTATTTTTGTGCAGCCACAACACCAGCTCCGATTTTCATTTCACCATGTGTCAGGGTTGGGCCGTCTTCAATGACAAGGACCCTTTTACCGCGAATGACCGATTCATCATCAACACGAATCGGGGAGGCCCCGTCAATGACAATGGCTTTGGGATTAATCTTCTGGATGTTGTCCCTGACGATTTTGATGTTTTCAGGATAGGCAGAATCAATTTTATTCAATACCACAACATCTGCAATGCGGATATTCACTTCACCCGGATAATAATTCATTTCAGCGCCCGGACGGTGTGGATCAGCAACGGTAACCATCAGATCGGGTTTGTAAAAAGGAAAATCATTGTTTCCGCCATCCCAAAGAATAATATCACAGCCATTGGGATCTTTCTCTGCGGCACGGAGGATGGCTTCATAATCAACACCGGCATAAATCACATTGCCGCGGACTACATGAGGTTCGTACTCTTCCATCTCTTCGATGGTACATTTATGTTTTTCAAGATCCTTCAGGGTTGCAAAACGTTGAACTTTCTGGGCTACAAGATCGCCGTAAGGCATCGGGTGACGGACCGCAACAACTTTGAGCCCTTTGGCCATCAGGATTTCAATAATCCTGCGTGAAGTCTGGCTTTTTCCGCAACCGGTCCGGGTTGCCCCAACGGCGATAACAGGCTTGGTGCTTTTTATCATGGTGTCCTTTGGGCCAAGAAGCAGGAAATTGGAGCCGGCTGCATTGACCAGGGAACTGAGGTTCATTACCCTTTGATAGGGAACATCACTGTAAGCAAAGTTGCAAATTTCAACATTGTGCTTTTTTATCAGGGCAGGCAATTCGCTTTCAGCATATATGGGAATTCCCTTGGGATAAAGTTTGCCGGCAAGCGCGGCCGGGTATTTGCGCCCGTCAATATCGGGGATTTGTGCAGCAGTGAAAGCTACAACATTAAAACTTGCATTGTCACGGTAATAAGTGTTAAAATTGTGAAAATCGCGACCGGCAGCGCCAATAATAATTACATTTTTTTTCATACGAACCTCGCTTTTTTGTGGTTATTAAATATGGTATGGATATTATTTTTACGGATGAAACTTTGCAAACCTACTCATTTTTTGTGAATTGGCAAAACGGAACAAAAATTTCCCTGATGGGCTTACCCGCTCCCCTGAGCCTTTATTCATCCCCAACATTTTCCTGTGCCACGATACTGCCGGGAGGCGTGTACATCCTGAAATGATTTTACTGAGTTTCGCCGAATTCAGCTTAAATTTGCAACGAAATATCATCCATCATGATCGAAACGAAAATACGGGAAAAGACTTGTGATGCTGTACGAAACTTATTTGGCCATGAGTTGAAGCCGGATTCAATAGGATTGGAAAAAACAAAAAAGGAGATTACCGGTGATTATACCATTGTGGTGTTTTCACTCCTGAAAATATCCCGGAAATCACCCGAAGCAACCGCCATGGAAATCGGCAATTTTCTACAGCAACACCTGCCGGAAATTTCAGGGTTCAATGTCATCAAAGGGTTTCTCAACCTGGTACTCAGTGATCATTTCTGGGTGAAATTCCTGGTAACGAATGCCGCTCGGCCCGATTTCGGGTTCCACAAATCCCGCCATGAACCTCCGGTTGTCCTTGAGTATTCATCGCCCAATACCAATAAACCTTTACATCTCGGGCATATCCGAAACAACCTGCTGGGTTTTTCCCTGGCCGAAATCCTGAAAGCCAATGGTCAAAAAGTGATCAAGGCAAACCTGATAAACGATCGTGGCATTCATATATGCAAATCGATGCTCGCTTACCTGAAATGGGGGAACAACGAAACACCCGGGTCAACCGGCATGAAAGGCGATCACCTGATCGGAAAATATTACGTGTTGTTTAACAGATACTATAAATCAGAGATACACAGCCTGATCGAAAAAGGGCTCACGGAGGAGGAGGCAGAACGCCAGGCGCCCCTGATCCTGGAAGCACAGGAAATCTTAAGGAAATGGGAAGCAAGAGACACTGAAACAGTCGATTTGTGGAAACGGATGAATGGCTGGGCTTATGAAGGGTTCGACCTGACTTACCAACGCCTTGGCGTTGATTTTGATAAAATCTATTATGAAAGCGAGACCTATCTTTTAGGGAAGGAACTGGTGATGGAAGGTCTTCAGAACGGCGTACTGGTACAAAAGGAGGATGGCAGCATCTGGGCTGACCTGAAAAATGACGGGCTGGATGAAAAATTGTTGCTCCGTGCCGATGGGACCTCTGTTTATATGACCCAGGATCTGGGCACCGCACAGTTGCGTTATGATGACTTTCACCCCTCTTCTATGATCTATGTTGTTGGTAATGAGCAAAATTATCATTTCGATGTACTCAAAAAAGTATTGGCGAAACTGGGAAAGGACTATGCCACTCATATCAACCATTTATCCTATGGTATGGTTGAACTTCCTGAGGGGAAAATGAAGTCACGCGAAGGAACGGTGGTTGATGCCGATGACCTTATCGATGAAATGGTCCGGACGGCCGGGGAGACCACACGCGAACTGGGAAAAGCAAATGAACTTTCCACAGATGAAGCTGTTAAATTATTCAATATCATTGGATTGGGAGCATTAAAATATTTCATCCTCAAAGTTGACCCTAAGAAAAATATGCTCTTTGATCCTAAGGAATCCATCGACTTCAACGGCAATACCGGCCCGTTTATTCAATATGCCTATGCACGCATCAAATCCCTTCTCGTCAGGGCTGAATCGGTTGGTCTCTTATGGGAAGATGCTGTACTTCCGTCACAAATGACATTACTTCCACTCGAAAAAGAGACGATCAAACGGCTCTACCAGTTTCAGGAGGTAGTTGTTCAGGCTGGTAATGAATTAAGCCCGGCCATCATTGCAAATTATGTTTTTGAACTTGCCAAAAGCTTTAATCAGATATACCAGGAATTACCCATACTCAAAGAACCTGATCAGGACAAGGTCGTTCTGCGTATGGCCATTTCAAAATTCACCGGCAGCATCCTGCAAAAATCGATGAAACTTCTTGGTATCAGCGTACCGGAGCGAATGTAAAACCCTTGCCGCAAATTTCATTGCCCGCTCGCCACAAGTACCCAGTTTCGATTAAAATTGCTAATTTTGCAAAAATAATTTTGTATATCCACAAATTTGCTTTTTCCAGATGTTACCCCATTACCCTGATACCCAATCTCCCTGTTAACGTATAATCATAAACCCAACCCCAATGTTTGAAGGATTAAGTGATAAACTCGATCGAGCATTTAAAGTACTGAAAGGTCACGGTCATATAACGGAAATCAATGTTGCAGAAACCCTGAAAGATGTCAGAAAAGCATTACTTGATGCCGACGTCAGCTTTAAAATTGCCAAACAGTTTACCGATCAGATAAAAGAAAAGGCATTAGGCCAAAACGTTTTAACTGCCGTTTCACCAGGCCAGCTGATGGTGAAAATTGTACACGATGAACTTGTTGAACTGATGGGAGGTCAGAAAAATGAGATAAACCTGAAAGCCGACCCTGCCATAATTCTTATCGCAGGATTACAAGGATCAGGAAAAACTACCTTCGCAGCCAAACTTGCCAACCATCTGAAAACCAAAAAGGGTAAGAAACCCCTGCTTGTGGCCTGCGACATCTATCGCCCTGCGGCCATCGAGCAGTTGAAAGTCCTTGGACAGCAGGTTGAGGTCGAAGTTTACACGGAACCCACGGATGTTAATCCTGTTAAAATTGCTAAAAATTCGCTTGCATATGCACGCGATAAGGGATATAATGTGGTTATCGTTGATACCGCAGGCCGTCTGGCCATCGATGAAGAGATGATGGATGAAATTGCCAACATCAAGCAGGCGCTGAACCCGCATGAAACGCTCTTTGTAGTTGATTCAATGACAGGCCAGGATGCCGTAAATACTGCAAAAGCTTTTAATGAACGTCTTGATTATGAGGGGGTCGTTCTGACTAAGCTGGATGGAGATACCCGGGGCGGCGCGGCTCTTTCCATTAAATCTGTTGTTAATAAACCCATCAAATTTGTCGGACTTGGCGAAAAAATGGATGCCATCGATATCTTCTATCCCGAACGTATGGCCGACCGCATACTCGGAATGGGCGATATTGTTTCTCTTGTTGAGAAAGCACAGGAACAATTTAACGAGGAAGAAGCACAAAAACTCCAGCGCAAAATTGCCAGAAACCAATTTGATTTCAACGATTTTCTGTCCCAGATAAAACAGATAAAAAAAATGGGGAACGTAAAGGACCTGCTTGGAATGATCCCAGGAATGGGTAAGGCAATCCGCAATCTTGAAATTGATGATAATGCATTCAAAGGTATTGAAGCCATTATCCATTCAATGACCCCTGAAGAACGCGAAAATCCGGCAGTATTGAACGGCAGCCGCCGGAAACGAATTGCATCAGGATCGGGAACGACCATTCCGGATGTCAACCGTTTGATAAAACAATTTGACGATACCCGGAAAATGATGAAAATGGTTACGGCCAATAAAGGCAAAAACATGGCCAACATGATGCGTAACATGAAAAATATGAACTAACCTGAAACAGAATGAAACTCCTTGATGGAAAATTAATTGCTGACCAGATTAAAAATGAAATTGTTACGGAAGTTGTAAATAATTTCCATAATAAAGGGTTAAGCGCACCCCATGTTGCAGCCGTTCTGGTTGGCGATGATCCAGCAAGCCAATCCTATGTCACCGGTAAGGAAAAGGCCTGCAGGGAAGTGGGGTTTATCTCTTCTGTTTATAAATATCCGGCCAATATTTCAGAAGAAAAACTACTCGATGTGGTCGATTTCCTTAATGCCGATCCGGATATTCACGGTTTTATTGTTCAACTTCCCCTTCCCGGCCATATCGATGCCCAGAAAATTATTGAACGAATTGATCCACTGAAAGATATCGACGGATTCCACCCTGTAAATATCGGGAAAATGGTACTCGGCCTGCCTTGTTTCATCCCTGCAACACCCTCCGGAATAATTACCCTCATCGACCGTTATGATATTGAAACGGAAGGTAAAAACTGTGTCGTCCTGGGACGTAGCCATATTGTCGGAACGCCGATTTCTGTGCTTCTTTCACGTAAATCAAAGCACGGTAACGCAACGGTGACTTTGTGCCACAGCTTTTCCCGCGACATCCCTTCCATAACCAAAGAGGCCGATATTCTGATTGTTGCCATGGGACGGCATGGATTCGTTACTGCAGGTATGGTGAAAAAAGATGCGGTGGTAATTGATGTCGGGATACACCGCATTCCTTCCTCTGAAACAAAATCGGGGTTCAGGCTTAAAGGGGATGTTGACTTTGACAACGTTTCACGGAAATGCAGTTATATAACCCCTGTCCCGGGGGGCGTGGGGCCAATGACCATCGTATCATTGCTTCAGAATGCCCTGATGGCTGCAAAAAACAAAATTATTTGAAACCTCTTGAAACACCTTCTTCCTTCCTGAAATCCGATGGGAAATTTCTTCCCGTGATGGAAGATTTTTACTCTCTCCAGGGTGAAGGGTTCAATACAGGTCAGGCAGCCTACTTTGTTCGTATCGGAGGGTGCGACGTCGGTTGCAAATGGTGCGATATCAAAGAATCATGGAATGCATCACTTTTCCCTCCAACACCCACCCGCCAGATTATTGCCAACGCCTTGTCCTATCCTGCTAAGGCCATTGTTGTGACCGGAGGGGAGCCCTTACTCTATAATCTGGATTTCCTGACCCGTGAATTGAAACGACAGGAGGTAAAAACTTTCCTGGAAACATCGGGTTCACAACCATTATCGGGTACCTGGGACTGGATTTGCCTC
>DYSO01000098.1 GCA_020718225.1 Draconibacterium orientale
ACACTTTGCCAGTACTGCGGTTCAGAAAACGAATGTAATCGGCCCCCTCTTTGACCTCTGCCGGGTTTTTAAAATCGGGGTAGGTTACGGTTTCAATCAGTGGCATCCCCAAACGGTCGGTACGATAAATCCTGACATGGCCGATATCGGAAACTTCGCGGCAGGAATCTTCTTCCAGACTAAGCTGGATAAGCCTTACTTTTTTATTTTTCAGTTCGATCTCCCCTTCAATGCCGATGATGGCCGTTCTCTGAAACCCGGTAGGGATAGAACCATCGAGATATTGTTTACGGGTGATGTGAACTTCGCCAACGATCTTCATCTTTGATAACAGGGCTATGTCGATGGAAATGCCGAGCGCGTCCATATTCAGGGCAAAGGGAGGGGTGTCGTCAACCTCGTAAGTACAGGCAGTTTCGTTTTTTATGCGGTAAATGATGTTTTTGCGGGTGCGGAATTCCATGAGGGCGGTACCGTCATATTCACCCAGTTCGCTGAGGGTAGGGCGCATGTGGCGTACCAGTTCCGCATCAAAATCATCGGCCTTCTGATAGATCCCCGACGGACACCGGCAGAAAAGCTTTTTTTTGGTTTTCAGTTGCTGGTGAACTTCCAGCCCCGACATGAAACCAATACGGTCATAATCGGCCTGGGTAGCCTGGTTACGGGGTATATAACCGATTTTCTGACGGGATTCGGCATGGTTGAGCCGGGGATCGAAAGGCTGTTTCATAGGATCATGTGAAAAGATTAACGAGGGTTCAAAATTAGGTAATTTGAAGATATGACAACCCCTTTTAATAATTATTTTGGTAATCCCGCGTTTGGTATCTTTGCAGGATAATGCCCATCTCCTTCCTTCTCCCGTTGTTCCGGGAAGGGGCTGGCCGACATAAGAGACCTTCATGAATTACAAACGCTGCTTTTTATTTATTTGCCTTTCCTTCATCATGCTGAAGGGTTACCCACAGGAGCCAGCCCCCACCAAAATAATTCTTGAAAAAGCCGATTCCTGGAATTATAATAAAGAGATCAAACAAGATGTTCAGCGTTTGCTGGGAAATGTGATTTTTGTCCATGACTCAGCCTATCTCTATTGCGACAGCGCTTATCTGTATGAAGATGACAACAAAGTTACCGCATACGGCAATGTTCGTGTAAAATTAAGCGACACCCTGAACCTGTACAGCGATTCGCTGCGATACAACGGAAATACGAAAGTGGCATGGGCCAACAGCAATGTCCGGTTAATTGACAACCAGACCATTCTGACTACAGACACCCTGATTTATGATCGAAAAACACAGATTGCCCGCTACGATTACTGGGGCAAGATTGTAAATGACAGGAACATTCTTGTGAGTGAACATGGTTATTATTATACCGATAAAAAGGAATTCTTTTTCAAAAACAAAGTCCTGTTGCTCCATCCCGATTACACGATGCATTCGGATACTTTGATGTACAATACGGTAACCGAAGTCGCTTATTTCCTCGGCCCTTCCAATATAACCAGCAAGGATAAAAAGGATTCTATTTATTGTGAAAACGGATGGTACAATACCCGGTTTGATTTTGCGCGTTTCCGCGATCAGGCAAAGATCTATCATGAAGTATCGATGCTCACCGGCGACAGTCTCTATTATGAAAGAAAAAACGGGTTTGGACAGGTTTTTAAAAACGCCCTGCTCATCGACACGGTGCAGCACATCCTGTTGATGGGGAATTACGGTGAATTGCAGCGTAAGCGCGGCTTTGCATTTATGACCGACAGCGCTGTTGCTGTAATGGTCGATAAAAAGGATTCCCTTTTTCTGCACTCCGATACCGTTTGGGCAAAATTTGACTCGCTTCAAAGCATCCGGAAAGTTTTTTTCTATTACAAGGTAAAATTCTTTCGGACCGATCTTCAGGGGATGTGCGATTCGCTTGTCTATTTTTCGGGCGATTCATCCATGACGATGTACCAGAACCCGGTCCTCTGGTCGGGGCTCAACCAGCTTACGGCGGATTCAGTCAGGCTGACCATCCGTAATAGTCAGGCCGATTCGCTGAAAATGTACAATTCGGCCTTCATCATTTCAAAAGATGATTCCATCCGTTATAACCAGATCAAAGGCAGGAACCTGCTGGCCCGTTTCCGCAACAATGAGTTATATAAAATCAGGATCATAGGAAACGCGGAAACCATTTATTATGCGCGGGAGGAGGACCGCTCGCTGATCGGGATAAACAAAGTACAATCGGCTGAAATGTTGATCTTTCTTGAAAACAACGATCTTCGCACCATCACTTATATTGGTAAGCCCGACGCCCACCTCTATCCCGAAAAAATGGTACCTCCCCAGGAACTGAAATTAAAAAACTTTAAATGGCTGCAAGACCGGAGACCCCTCAATAAGCAGGAAATTTTCAAATGGTAAAACGATTAACAGGTTAAAACAGGTTAAAACAAGTTAACCAGGTTAACCAGGTTAACCAGGTTTAACCTGTTTTAACTTGTTTCAAAACACCGATACCTTCACATATCTTCCGGGATTGGCTTTGATATCTTCCAGTAATAAATTAAGATCGCGGGCAGCTTTTTCGACCTCTTTATAAAGGGTTTCATTATTGATCAGTTGGCCCACGGTACCTTCGCCCCTGTTGATTTTCTGCAAGGTTGAATCCAGGTCGGCAATGGCCTTGTTCACCTGGGCAAGGGTATAAGGGATGCGCGCTTTTGCAAGGGAGTCGCTGAGATTTGAAAAATTGGTAAGGATATTGGATATTTTACCGTTGTTGTCTTTGAGGTTTGTGCTGATGGATTCAATATTGATGATGATATCGCTCAGGTTTTTGCGCTGCGACCCGATCAGCGTATCGAGGTTGTGCGTGGCATGGGCAATATTTCCGAGGGTTTGTTTTACGTGTTCGATGGCCTGCACCAGATTATCGCGTGTATTTTTATTCAGCACCTGCTGGATGATGGTGGCCACTGTATCGATGGAGCTGATGAGGTTTTCCGCTTTCCTTTTCAGGGGGAGCAACTGTTTGTTTACCTCTTCCCCCAGGGTAGCTTCCGTAAGCGATATCAGGGTATCGCCATCCTTTGCGAATATTTTTGAATCACCCGGAACAATTTCCACCTCTTTGGCACCCAGTAAGCTGGAACTGAAAATGCGTGCGTATGAATTTTTCGGGATTGGATAATCGCCCAGGATATAGAGCTCCACAATGATCTTCTGAGGATTTTTCTGGTCAAAATAGAGTTTTTTTACCTGACCGACCTGAAGTCCTTTGATGGATATCGGATTTGCCGCAACCAATCCGTTTACATGGTCATAAACCGCATAAAAAGTCCGGTTGTTTTTAAATAATTCAAGCCCTTTCAAGTACATCAACCCCCAAATCAGGACAGCAAGGGCGATTACAAAGACAACACCGACTTTAATTTCTTTCCTGATCACCATAACCCTGTTTTTATGCAAAAGTACATGAAAAATTCTTTTTGTCTATTTTCCCAATAACCGGTTTGTTTCTTCCTGTGAAATTCGTTGATCGTTTCTGAAAACCACGATAAAAGCATCTTTGATCCCTTTGCGCCTGACTTGTTCCAGAAGGTTCGTGGCTCCTTGCAGTGTTGGCTCATCCCCTATCGTGTACTTATACATTCCATTATGTTTGTACATTTTAACGTTTTTAAACGTGGAAAATTTTAAAGCGCTGGTCCCGATATTGGTTGTTGTAACGGCAATCTGGACACGGAATGACAACTCCCCCGGACCTTTTGAGGTATTGGCGGTTGACTGTGAATCGGGATAAATCAGCGCATTGCCTCTGGTTGTGTTATTGGAGATGGTACCCGGGGAGGAATCATACGGACGGGTATTGGCACCAGGTGTCTCCTGTTGTACCGGATCCTTTTTAACAATCGGCGTTGTGGTTGCAGCCGGATTCTCCAGTTTTTCCTTGAACTGCCTGAAAGCGCGGTAGATAGCTGAAGCAATGTATTCCTGTCCCTTATCGGTTATTAAAAACTTTTCTTCCACAGGGTTGCTCAGGTATCCGGTTTCCACGATGACGCTGGGCATGGTGGTTTTGTATAGAACAATAAACCCGGCCTGGCGCACTCCCCGGTTGTTCAGGCCCACCAGTTCTTCCATCTGTTCCTGAACGGCTGCTGCAAAATCGGAACTTTGTTCCAGGTTTGAGTTTTGGTTGAGTGAAAAAATGATGTATGACTCATCGGAATTGGGATCAAATCCGTTGTATGTCGACTGATAATCAGATTCAAGCAGGATGGAAGCATTTTCCAGCTTGGCAGTATTGAGGTTTGCTTCCGATTTATGCAACCCCATGATATAGGTTTCAGCGCCCCTGAGGGTCTTTACTTTATTGGCATTACAATGGATTGAAATAAAAAGATCAGCCCGGTTTTCATTGGCAATTTCAGCCCTCCGGTACAATTCTACAAACCGGTCCCTGTCGCGGGTATAAATTACCCTGACATCCTTCATGTTTCTTTGGATGAGGTTTCCCAATTTCAGAGCGATGGAGAGGTTGATGTTTTTTTCCTTCGCCATCCGGCCCAGGGCCCCCGGATCATGGCCACCATGACCGGCATCGATCACCACCGTTCGGATAAACCCCCGTCGTTGAGCAGGCAAATCAGCAGCACAGGGCAATAGCAGCAACAAAACCAGCAAATGCCTTATGCAGAGCTGCTTCCGTTGAGAACGACTGTTAAAGTATCTTAAAAAAGCCAGTGTCTCAATAATTTTGATTAGTTTTGAAACCCGAAGAATAACGGTCTTCACCGCCTTTTTATTCTGAATTTATTTACAAACAAAGATAGAACATTAACCTCAGAGTTCAGAAAAGAAGTTGTTAACGAAATTATTAACAAGGTCTTCCCTGGTTTCTCTTTTTTTGATCCTTTCTTTCCTGCAAATCACCCGAGTGACCGCCCAGGATACGATCCGGCAGAAAAAAGCAGATACATCGTTATTGGTTTCCGCCGCTTTCGATTCTGTCAGAATGGATTCCATCCAAAAAGACAGTCTGTTCAAAAAAACGGCAACAAAGAAAAATGTTCTTGAAGACAAAGTGGATTATGCTGCCGTGGATTCGCTCCGTTTTGAGATTAAAAAGCAGAAAGTGTACCTGTATCATGAGGCGGATATCAAGTATCAGGATATCAGTTTGACCGCCGGCTACGTGGAGATTGATTTTCCCAGGAACCTGGTTTATGCCACGAGCCTTAATGATACTGTAGGCAATCCCACCGGTTTTCCCGAATTTGAACAGGGTACCCAGAAGTTCAAATCGAAAGTGATGAACTACAATTACACCACCAAAAAAGGGTACATCAATACTGTTTTCACCAAACAGGACGAGGGTTATCTTCATGGGACCATTGTCAAGAAGATGGAAAATGATGTAATCTATATCAAATCGGGCTCTTATACTACCTGCGACCTGGAAGAAAACCCCCATTTTGCTTTCAGGTTCAGCAAAGGGAAGGTTATCCCGAACAAACGGACCATCACCGGCCCGGCTTATATGGAAATTGCAAATGTTGCCACGCCAATGGTCATCCCTTTCGGATATTTTCCCAACCGGGCCGGGCAACGGTCGGGCATTGTAATACCCACATACGGAGAGGCGACAAACCGCGGTTTCTATTTCGAAAATTTTGGTTATTACTTAGCTATGGGCGAATATCTGGACCTGATGGTACTGGCAGACATTTATACCCGCGGGAGCTGGGCCATTAAACCAACACTGCGGTACAACAAGCGGTATCATTATAACGGATCGTTTAATTTCAGTTATGCCCTGAACCTGATCGGCGCACGGGAATCGCCCGATTTTCAGAAAAGGAAGGATTTTCAGGTGCGATGGGTCCACAGCCAGGATGCCAAAGCCCGCCCCCGAAGCAGCTTTTCGGCCAACGTAAACATTGTAAGCAACACATTCAACAAGTACAACCTTGCCTCCAGCCCAGAATCGTATCTTTCCAATACCTTTCAATCGAGCATCAACTATTCTACCAATTTTGACTCAAAATACTTCCTGAACCTCAACTTTAACCACAGCCAGAACACAGGCACCAAAACCATCAACATAACCCTTCCCCAGGTTGCCTTTTCGGTTACCCAGTTCTACCCGTTCCGCCGGCAAAACCCCGTGGGAAAAATAAGATGGTACGAACAGATCAGCATGAAATACAACATGGACATGGAAAACCGGTACAACACGGCCGATTCCAATTTTTTAAAGGGACAATGGCTCGATTCCCTTGAGAACGGGATGAGGCACAGCATACCCATCAGCGGGACCTTCCGGGTCCTGAAATTTTTTAACTGGAGCAACTCGGTGAATATCACGGATCGCATGTATCTCAGAACCATACGGAAAGAATATATGGATACGCTTTTCATGTCGGCAGATACAAACGCCGTCACCAGCAAGCTCCAGACCAACCGGGTTTCGGGGTTTGCCAACGCATTCGACTTCAGCCTCTCAACATCCCTGAATACCCGTTTATACGGAATGTATCAATTTAAAGGGGGCCCGATCAAAGCCATACGCCACATGATGACCCCGTCGGTCTCCTTTTCCTTTACCCCCAACTGGGGAGCCTCCGGACTGGGATACTGGCAGGATATCGCTTATGATCTGAACGCAATCCCGGGAAGTTATTCCATTTTCGAACAGGGAATTTATGGTGGACCGCCCGGCCAAAAATCGGGAATGATCACTTTTGGCATCAGCAACAATCTGGAAATGAAGATCAGAAACCGGAAAGATACCATTACCGGATTTAAAAAAATTGCACTGATCGACGACCTGTCGATCCGCGCTTCATACGATGTTGCACGCGATTCGCTGAACTGGTCGGCCATTATCATCAGCGGCCGCAGTACCATCATCAAAGGATTGACCATCCAATATTCAAGCCTTTGGGACATCTATGCACGCGATTCCCTGGGAAGACGCACCAACACCACAGAATGGAAAGCCAACCACCGACTGATCCGCCTCGACAATACCTCGTGGGATGTGGGTTTGTCGTTCAGCCTTTCATCGGAAAAAATCAAAGGAAAAAAAACACCCACCAAAGGGACCCCGCAGCAGCAGCAGGACGTAATTGATTATTACGATTACTATGTTGACTTCGACATTCCCTGGAGTTTTTCCGTCAACTACAATTTTCGATATACCAAAGCCTGGAATGGAACCACTTTTTCACGTGTCCAGCAAATCATTCAAACCCTGAATTTCAGCGGACAGTTAAACATTACACCCAAATGGAAAATATCGCTGACAACCGGTTGGGATTTTGTAAACAATCAGCTTTCATATACTTCCATCGACGTTTACCGCGACTTACACTGCTGGGAGATGCGATTTGGCTGGATCCCGAAAGGAGGTCAGCAAAGCTGGAATTTTTCGATCAATGTCAAAGCCACCATTCTTCAGGACATGAAACTCAATAAAAAAAGAGATTTCAGAGATTATGCCTCATAGCATTCACAGGTCAAAAAACAAATAGATGATAAGATGAAAAAAGTTGTATCCACATCCCAGGCCCCTAAAGCCATCGGGCCTTACAGTCAGGCGGTAGAAGCCAATGGAATTTTATTTATTTCGGGTCAGATTCCCCTGGATCCCCTAACCGGAAAAATTGTTGAAGGGGGAATAACCGAACAGACCGAACAGGTAATGAAAAACATCGGGGCCATTCTGAATGAAGCCGGTTATTCTTTTAAAGATGTCGTAAAATCGACCTGCCTGTTGAGCGACATGGACAATTTTGCACCCATGAATGCTGTTTACGGAAAATACTATCCGGAGAACCCGCCGGCAAGAGCTGCGTATGCGGTGGTTAAATTACCGCTTGGCGTTCTGGTTGAAATTGAAACGATGGCTTCTCACTGACCTGCCAGCAGGTATGGGGCCCATACTGTCGGGAGAGAAGTTTCCGGGGTACTGATCATGTTGATTTTTACCTCCCTCAGCGCCTGGCTGTATGATTTTCCGGAAAGGCACCTCCGGTAAAAATCGACCATAAAACGATTTGCCAGTGCATCGGTGATGTTCCAGCACGAATATATGACGTTGTGCGCCCCTGCGAGAAAAAAACTCATCGGGAACGATTGCTGTGTCATTGTGGAATTGAGTAAGACAATTCCCGAAGAACAGGCATTTAAAACCACAAGATCGGCGTTTAATTTCAGCTCGCTTATTTCGTCACGGGTCAGTACCTCATCCGGGCATATCGCCGGATCGGTCACCGTTTCATTACCGGCAAAAAGCAAACCACTGCAGGAGTGGTTTATCATCTGTGGCAAATAATGCGTCGCGAGATGGACAATCCTGCCCCTTCCGGCAACCGCCTTGAAGTACTCTTTTTCCGATAACCGGTCGTAAATGACCTGTGAGCTCCGTCCCATTTTTTTGAAAAGTGCACCAATGGTGACAATCTCCTTTTTTGAATAGGGCAATGGATTAAGTTCCGGATGATGGCTGAAAACCGGGGAAAATCCCAGGAACTCTATATCTGGCTTGGAACTATTGAAAAGCTCTTTCACCCATTGCCCCACCGAGAAATGATAAATAATTTCATAATCCTGGATAAGGTAACGCAAATTTAAACCGGAAAAAGGGAGAAAAGCGTTTTTACAATGGATAAATGCTTCAAAGGGAATACCGAAGAGATATTGTCCGGGAATGACAATCATTCTTTTTTTCCCATTCAGCAATTTTTTCACCGGCCTAACCAGGAATGTATACAAAGTCAGCCCCGGTGAAAAAAAACCATCAAAATCAGCGCTCTGTAACGATTTTTTAAAGTCTGACAGCGCTGACCAAAAAGTCGGGGACAGCTTCAATTCTGAGAAAGAGTAGTCTGTTTCGGTAACGGCATAAATGTTCAGGGAAGAATCCGTAAGCCAATATTCCAGTAATATTTCCCCCTGTTTCAACTTCTCCTGAACCATCCGGGTGGAGACCTCGGGATGACCTGTTTGTGCCGGAAGTAACTGAACAAACCCATCCATAAACAGGTTCAGTCCCACTATCCAGATCCAGTTAAGACCTTTTAACATATTGACCCCCAATGGTTTAATTCAATTTTATTTTACCCAGCATAATCAATTCATCCTCCATGGTAATTTTCCAGTAATAAAGGCCTTTCTGAAAATCACCGGTATCAAGCAGATAAGAATTTCCCTCAATCGACGGGGTTTTATAGATGCTTTGTCCACGGTTGTTCAAGATTGAGACTGTAACCGGCAGTGCAGATCCGATATATTCCCATATAAAGACGACCACAGAGCCGATCGCCATTTGCTGGTCCGGTATGGGGGCAATGAGTTTGAAAGTCGAAGTGCGGGTATGGGCGCCAACTAATAATTCAAGTTCGGGTAAAACTTCAAAACAGGAAATCGGTGGATAGGACAACAGGAATTCGTCTCCTGAAATTTGGGATGGTTTTCCGGCAATGGCCATTTCCGGATAAGATTCCGGTATTGCCGGACCGGATGACTCTGTTTTTTGAACCAGGGGCGCCGGATTTTTTAAGGTTTCTGCCGCCGGATTAAATTTCATCAGCAGATAAAGAAGCGTCCCAACGGTAAACAGGATCAGAAAGGAGGCTGCCATCAGCAACAAGAATCCCCTCCGGTTTGTACTGAATTGTTTGCGGCTCACCGAATTGATTTTTTGATAAAAATCAAGGGTATCCTGATCCGTTAACAATTCATTGAGGCAACGGTCAACTTCAACTTCGGCACGTAAGACCCCGCTCAATTCGTACAACCCGCTAAACCGTTTTAATTCAGATTGATTCAGGGCATTTTCATGATACCGGTCAATCCAATCACTTTGAACTTCAGGTTTTTTCATAATGTATAAAAGGTTGACAGTTTGGATCGTTCATAATTTTCTTCCGTAACATATTTTTGCACAGATATTTCCGGGTTTTTACATAATTTGCATCCTTATACCGCATCAGCCCTATAATCTGCTCGACTGGGATTTTCGTAAAACAGAGGCGTAGCAATTTTTGGCAGTCTTTCGGCAAATTAAAAAAATGTTTTTGGTATAATCTTTTTCTTTCCAGTTGATATTCAATTGTTTCAGAATCATCGGCGCCATAGGGGGCCCTTTGCTCATGAACTTCGAATCCTGCCTGGTACAACAACCGGTATTTGCGTTCAAGACGTTGTAACCAGATATTCTTACTGATAGCATAAAAATAGGTTTTCAAACTACAGGTTAAATCCAGGTCATTTTTCTGGCTTCTTTGATATAAAACAAAAAGCGTATCCTGAAAAACATCCTCCACATCCTGCTTTGTTCCAGAATTGCGTTCAACAATGGAGCGTACCACCGGGAAATATTCCCTGTACAGGTACATGATATAACGGGATTTTTTTTGCTGAAGTCCCAATATAATGGCTTCATCTGAATAGTTGACTACCATAGGCCCGGTGTTGGAATAATGCTTAATCAGGGAAAAATGAAAAAGTAATACGGTTGTTAATAACTTTTTACCGGGCCAGACGGAACAATAAAATACCAGACATGAAAAGGTTATGTTCGGTTGCATCATCAGGTAAAAAAAAACGATCATTCTACCCGTTTAAGGACAATTTTTGTGCTGAAAAGGCCATGAATAAATGATTTCAGGGTTCATATAAAATTTTAAATTAAATTTATTGCCTCATTAGCAACCTGTACAAACCCAAAAAAAATGAATAAGAAAGTAAAATCGATAATGGTCACCCAAAATGATTATATTATTCACAATGTGACCGATGAGGAGCTTGATATCCATGGGCACCCCGGCCATTTCACAGAATATGGCATCCATGGGCAACCGCTCAAAGAGATCAAATACGACCGTCATGGCAATTTTGAAGAGATGCATCTTTATACCTATGATGAAAAAGGATTTCTGATCAGTGATTCCCTTTTTCCGGAGGAGGGGCAGGAGGCTGAAAAGGTTCTATTTGAGTACAACGATTCGGGCCTTTTGACAAAAACCCGCAAACAGTACCTGGATGGTTCGGTGGATACCACTGTTTATTATTATGATGAAAACCAAATTCCTGTTAAAAAAGTAACGACTTCGGATGATGATGAACCGGAAGAGGTTGAATTTTATGAAGAGGGGGCATCTGAGGGAAGCGAAGCCATGCCGGAACCGGATGACCGGGATGTCAGGATTAGCCGGAATGAGAAGGGGCTGACCATCCTTGAGGAGGTTTATTCAGGGGAAGGTGAGCTACTGACCCGTGTTGAGCGCAAATACAATGAAGAGGACCAACCTGTGGAGGTAGAGGTTTTTATTGACGGGCAGGGACAGGCCCTCAGCCGTCATTACATCCTGCATTACGATTATACCTATTTTGAAGATTAGGAGCTTTAAAGACAAAACTTACCAACATGTTGTCGCCAATCATGCGGCAA